>VGFD01000213.1 GCA_016868975.1 Armatimonadota bacterium
CGACCGGGCCCACCCGCCTTCCAGAGAGGAGCGCGTGGCGATGCTCCTCGCGATGCGGCGTCCCCCGCGCTATCGGGACGACAGCCGGCTCGAAGTCCCCGAGTCGCTGCGCATTCCCACGCCGCGGCGACGTTGGGCGGGCGGCCGCCGCATGACCGCTGCCGCGGCCGCTCTCGGAGCCCTGCTGCTCGTGCTGGCGCTCGACCTGCTGCCCACCTCATTCGTGGAGCACACCTTCGCGGGCGAGCCGGCCCGCCAGCGAGTGCTCGTGGAGGAGCCCCTTGAAGAGCCTTCCGATCCTCCGCCAGCCGCACCACGTCCCAGCGTGGCCGCCGCGCCGAGTACTCCCAGCGTGCCCGGTCCGCCCGCCGCGACGCCGACCCCACGGCCTTCCACGCGGCCCGAATCCGCGCTGATCGACGCAGGCCAGCGGATGCTCGACCAGGGACGCAACGTGGAGGCCGCCTCCTTCTTCCGGCGCGCCGCCAACCTCGCGCCTTCCCTGCCCGCCGCGCGGAACGGCCTCAAGACGGCGCTGGAACACGAAGCGCGGGTAGCCGCCGCGGCCGGTGAGCACGAGCGCGCCGTTCCCCTCTTCGAGGCGGCGCTCCGCGTGGATATGCGTGACGCCAACCTGTGGGACGACCTGGGCCTGTCGCTCGACTGGCTGCAACGCTCTTCGGACTCGGTGCGGGCGTACGAGGAGGCGGTCCGCATCCGTCCCGCCGAGCCGACCTTCCTCGCCCACCTGGGCAGCGCCTACGCCCACCGTGGGGACACCGCCCGCGGGGTGGCGCTCTGCGGCAAGGCCGCGGAGCTGGCGCCGCGCAACACCGCCGTCCTCAACGATCTCGCCCTGGCCAGCGCCGCGGCCGGCAATCGGGACGCCGCGGAGAAAGCGTGGCGCGCCGCGCTGGAAGTCAATCCCGATGACGGGATCCTCTGGGGAAATCTCGGACACATGTATTTCGAGTCCGCCGACACCATCAACGCGCGGATGTGCTACGAGCGCGCGCTGCAGCTCACGCCGATGCAGCCGCTGGTGCGCCAGCGGCTGGAATCACTCGATTAGAAGAAGACACGCAGTTTCGTGATGAGGGAATTGGCCCCTGACCAAAAAAAAAAGGAGACGACGCGAATCGCCTCCAGCTCTTTAGTCGGGGACCAGGGGGGGTAAGCCCAATCTAATCTGTAAAACCCCTATACCTATTTCTCTGAATCAACTCCCTGAAATACTTATCAGTAAGGCATCCGATTCGCGCGCTGCTGCATCAGGTGCACCACGTTGTTCTGGCGCATCTGCTGCTCCCACGCGTGGGCCGGGACCGACAGCGACTCCATCGCCATTTCGGTGGTCTCGGTGCAGTGCAGCGGCTCGTCCTCGAGGCGCTTCAACAGGTAGTCATAGATGCGGAACAATTCTTCACTGGTCTTGCCGGACTCCAGGTTTACGGTGCGCTTGAGCATCGCGAGCAGCGCCACGGCGTGGCTGCTGGAGTACTCGGCCTCGACGGCGAGACCGGCGCGATGATAGTGAAGGCTGTCGGCGAAGTGTGAAACGGCCTGCTTGTGCGCGTTGAGGGTCGCCTTCTGGGCCGGCGTGGTAACGGCCTGGGTGCCGCCGTAAGCGCGGGCGGCGGCCGACTGGGGCACCGCGACGAACTGGCGCTGAGGGCGAGGCGACGTGAAAAACTCTTGCGCGGTCGCAATCCCTTGCACGGGCCTTCTCCTTCTCAACGTGACGCCGGTTACTGGCGTCATCCCCTGATTTCCGGGGGTCTTCACTGACTCCCGGGGCCGTCCGAGCACCCTCACTGGCGCTCGTTGTCTATCCCTGACCTACGACCCTATGGTACCACGGGGGGGGCCTGTGAGAATCGTGCGGGAGTCCCCCCGACGGTCGTCCATCCGGACTATTCGCCCACTAGGCCGGTCAGAACAGCGTATAGATCAACGGGGAGATCTGACTGGCCTGGGCCAGTCCAACGAGCCCCGAGAGGGCCAGCAGGCCGATCAACACGGGCAGCAGCCAGGGGCGGTGGCGCGCGGTGTAGCGCAGCAGGTCCCCTACCGTCTCCAGGCGATTGCGCAGAAAACGCATCATGGCACGATGCCCTCTTTTTTCAAAAATTCCGCGACTCGCTCGCCGGCCTGGAAGTGGCCCAGGTCCGTCCAGTGCATGTCGCCCTGATAATACATTCCGGGACGCCCCTCCAGGGCCGGTCCCAGCGACAGGAAGGGCACCTTGTTGCGCCCGGCCCACTCGCCAATGATGGTCGACGGCCGCGCGCGGTCGAAGCGTCCCGCCAACTCCGGATGCGCGGCGCTCCACGCGGCCCAGCGGTCATCCTCGACTTCCAGGCTGGAGGGCATGTCTACGATCACCAGGCGCGCCCCGCGGCGGCGGCACTCCTCCAAAAGCTCGCTGAGCAGCGCGTTGGTGCGGCTCACGGCGGTCTCCATCTCCGCCGTGTACGCCTTCAGGAACCACGCGGGCGCGTCGTTGAGGCGCAGGGTGTCGGGCGGCGTGCTGGCGAAGCGGCTGCGAATGAACTGGTAAAGATAGGAGCGGCGGATAAAGCCCGGCGGCTGCCACGCAGCAGCCACTCGCATTTGGGCAGGCCCACGTCCCGACACGCAATTGTAGCCGCTGAGCGTCTCCTGCGGCCCGCTTTTCATCACCAGATAGCCGCCCTCGACGGTGTACGCGGCCCGGCCAAAGAAATTGTCCGTGAAGTCATTCCCGTTGTAGAAGCCCAGCACCACCACGTCGGGCGCAAACTCGTCGCCGCGGCGCTTGAGGAAATCCACCGCCACGTCGGTTCCCGCGTTGGGCTGGCCGCCGTTGATGACCTGCACGCCCGGTCCCAGCGCGTTGCCCAGCGCGGACAGCCAGGTGCGATCCTGCGGCGACCAGCAGCCAAAGGTGAACGAGTCCCCCAGGGCGAGTACGTGCTTGCGCCCGGGCACGGGGCCGACCGCCGGGTCGCGCAACCCCACCGAATTGATTGCGATGGGCGCGTCGAATTCCGCGCTGTGCACGCGGCCGCGCCAGCCCGGCCGCAGGTGGATGCCCTGCGCGTCCTCCACGTACAATCCGCCCACCTGCAGGTTGGGGATGGGGACGAACAGGCGGAGCAGCACTTCCATCCCGATGGCCAGGCACGCCAGGACCACCAGCGCAATCCCCACCGCATCGCGGATCTTCCTGCCGACGGGAGGGACGGGGGGCTGCTCATCGGGCGCCTGGGCCACGGTGTCCACACGGGTCGGCGCGTGCGACCATTCCGCGCCCGGGGTGAGGCGCCCCTCGCCGATGGCCCGGCGGCTCACCATGAAGCGCCCCATCACCAGCGCGTCCATGTCCGAGCGCGCGAACGTGCTGTACGCCTCCGCGGGCGTGTTCACGATCGGCTCCCCGCGCAGGTTGAACGAGGTGTTCAGCACGACGGGCACGCCGGTGGCCTGCGCGAATCGATCGATCACCTTATAATAGAGAGGACTCTCGGCCGCGTGCACCGCCTGGAGGCGGGCCGTTCCGTCCACGTGGGTGATGGCGCCCAGCTTCGCCCTCGCCTCCTCGCCGACCGGAACCACCAGCAGCATGTAGCGCGCGGGATCGACGTTCACGGCGTCCGGCAATTCGAAAAAGCCCTCGACCCGATCCGCCAGCACCGACGGTGCGAACGGGCGGAACGGCTCGCGAAACTTGATGCGCGCGTTCACCACGTCTTTCATGGAAGGGTCGCGCGGGTCGGCCAGGATGCTGCGGTGGCCCAGCGCGCGCGGGCCCCACTCGAAGCGCCCTTGCATCCACCCCACCACCTGCCCGGCCGCGACGCGCTCGGCAACGCCGTCGCACAGGGCGTCTTCGTCGACGATCTCGGTATACGCGTGGCCCTCGGACTTGAGGAAATCCGCCACCGCCGCATCGGAGTGGGCCTCTCCCCAGTAGCAGTGCTTCATGCGGAAGGGACTGCGCGGCTGGCCCAGCACCATGTGATGGCCCCACAGTGCGGCGCCGAGTGCCCCTCCGCCATCCCCGGCCGCCGGATGGATGAAGAGTCGGGAGAAGCCGGATTCACGCAAAATGCGCGCGTTGGCCACCGAGTTTAACGCCACGCCGCCGGACATGGCAAGATTCTCGTGGCCGCTGCGCCGCCGCAACGCCCGCGCCTGGCGCACCAGGATCTCCTCGGTGGCCTTCTGGATGCTGGCCGCGATGTCGGCGTAATGGGAATGGAGCAGGTTGGACTCCTCGGGCTTGCGCGGGCGGCCGAACACATCGCAGAACTTGCCGCTGAAAGAGTGCTCGGCCGACCACTGGAAGGCGAAGTAGTCCATGTCGAGGGTGAACGAGCCGTCGTCGTGGAGCCGCACCATCTTCTCGAAGATGAGATCGACGTGGCGCGGCTCGCCGTAGGGCGCCAGGCCCATCACCTTGTACTCGCCCTCGTTGACCTGGAAGCCGAGAAACGCGGTGAACGCGCTGTAGAGCAGGCCCACCGAGTGCGGATAGCGCATCTCGTCCTGCAGTTCCACGCGGTTGTCCCAGGCCACGCCGCGGGTTCCAGTGGCCCACTCGCCCACGCCGTCCACGGTGAGAACGCTGGCCGCGTCGAACGGCGAGCAGTAGAATGCGCTCGCCGCGTGGGACAGGTGGTGCGCGCAGAAGGCGATGCGCTTGCGGTCGCAGCCGATGCGCTCGTGCAGCACGTCGCGCACCCACAGTTTGTCGAGCAGCCAGACCAGCATCCCCTCGCGGAAGGCGCCCAGCGAGCGCGGAAAGGTCTGCAGCGCGGACATCAGGATGCGGTCAAGCTTGGTGAACGGCTTCTCGTAGAACACCACGAGGTCCAGGTCGCGTCCGGTGATTCCGGCGGTTTTCAGGCAAAAGTCGATGGCCCGCTGGGGAAACTCGTAGTCGTGCTTGACCCGGGAGAAGCGCTCTTCCTCGGCGGCCGCGACCAGCTCGCCGTTGACCAGCAGCGCGGCGGCCGCGTCATGATAAAAGCAGGAGATGCCGAGAACGTTCATCCCTGGCTCCAGGGATCCACCGGACCGACCGGCGTCCAGCCGCCCTCCTTGTGTCGGATGCGCAGGGGATCGCCGAACAGGCTGACCACCAGCCCGAACGGCACCAGGACCGTGTAGTAGAAAACGGTGAGCAGCGCGCGCGCCTGGAAGGTGGCGGCACGCTGGGCAAGCTGTTTCCAGCGCTCCCAAGTCCTGTTCATTGTCCCTAGAATAACAAAAAGCCGCAAACGCGTCGAACGCTGCGACTTCGTGGATGGTACCCCGTAGGGGATTCGAACCCCTGGTCTCCGCCGTGAGAGGGCGGCGTCCTAGGCCGCTAGACCAACGGGGCGTGAATTTCACGCCAATGGAACAGCCCCTATTATATCCACGCCCCCAGGCAGTGTCAAGCGCGATTGACCCTCGCCGCCGGGTGCTGGTATAATCGGATTCTAATGGGCTTCTTTCAGTCGTCCTTTCAGGAAGTGGGGCGGACCACGCACCTCATCGGTGAGTTGATCGCGTTGACTACCGAACAGGAAGAAGTGCTCGCCTACATCGGCAAGGCCGGCCACGACCTCTACAAGAGGAACAAGATCTACGACGAGCCCACCCTCGAGCTGTGCCGCAAGGTCGACGCAACGCTGCGTCTCATCGAAGAGCGCAAGCACGAGCTGGAAGACGCCCTGGAGCAAAGCTTCGGCGCGCCCACCGACAAGGACGCCGTGGAATCGGTCAAGGGCAAGGCGAAGCGCTCGGCCGTCGAGTACATGCTGAAGAGCCAGCTCGACCAGCACAAGAAGATGCTGCGCGACGACTACGACGAGGTCGGCCACCGCATGGTGTGGCTGACCACCAACGATCCCCGCTCCGTGACGCCGCGCATTGCCCGCCAGGTCAGCTTCCTGGCCAAGCTCAAGCGGGACATCGACTGGCGCTGGGACGAGCTTCAGGAGCGGACCCGCAACGAGCGCAAGGGCCCGATGTTCATCCTGGTGCTCAACATGTTCATCGTGAATTTCTTCCGCTTCACGAACCACACGTGGTTCCGCAACTGGATCCGCAACTTCGACTATTTCCAGGACAAGTTCATGCAGCGGATCCACAAGGAAGTGCAGGCGGATCTCAAGCTCACCGAGCAGGAGCCCGGCGCCCCTCCTTCCGCGCCCCAGGAGTCGCCAGACCCGTTCCGGCCCCCAGCGGCGCCCCCGCCATCGCCCGCTCCGGCCGGCGTGGCCGCCGACGAGCCGCCCACCGTGCCGGTGATTCCCAGGCCCGAGCCGCCCGCGCCCGGCTCGCTGCGCGCGCGCATCCTGGCGGAGCGAACCCGCGAGCAGCGGCCGGCCTTTGACGCCGAGCCGGAGCCGCAGTCGTTCGGCAATCCCTTTACCCCGGTGGTACGTGAAGAGTCCAGGGGATGGGCCCGCCCCGGAAGGAAGGCGCCCGACTACCACAACGCGCCGGCCGACGCGATCGGCGGCGCGCTGAGCCCCGCCTCGCACCGCCCCGGGAAGGCCGACGACGAGGACGCGGAAAATCCGTATCATTGACACCCGTAAGGACTCCGTATATAATACGGTTCTAAATTGCCGGGTCGTCTAATGGTAGGACAGCGGACTCTGGCTCCGTATGTGAGGGTTCAAATCCTTCCCCGGCAGCCAGCGCACAGGGCCTGCGGAAATTCCGCGGGCCTTTCGCGTTCTACACGGTGGAATACGCGCGCTCCCCGGCCAGCGCCTTGCGCACCGCCCGCGACACCCGCGTGGCCTCGCTGAAGGCCCCCTCGAAGCACGGCATCCCCTGGCTGTCGGTGTGGCAGAACCAGAAGCGGCCCCACGGCCTGCGCAGCAGCGGGGTCACCGTGCTGATGAAGCCCGGATAGGGCAGCACCATGGGATGCCCGTAGCGCGCGAACTGCATGCCGGCCACCTTTTCGCGCGCGTCGGGGAAGTCTTTCACGAGGTCGTCCATGAGCCGCCGCGACAACTCCTCATGGGTCGCGGTCAGCAGCTCAGCGCGGCCTTCCTGCTCGCCCATGGGGATGGAGGCCGTCATGATCGTCTTGCGCGCGGCCCTGGGCTTGCCCCGCGTGGCCACCCAGTCGGCCAGACACAGGTCGGTGTACCAGCGGCCCTCGGTCCACAGGTCGAAGGCGCCCTCCTTGACCAGCGGCGCGTTCAAGAAAATCTCACCGGCCAGGTAGGCGCCGTAGCGCACCGAGCCGAGCGCGCGGACAAGCCCGTCCGGCAGGCCGGGCATCATGCGCAGCGTGATGTGCTTGGGCGTGGCGGCCACCACGTGGCGCGCCTTCACCCGGGCCGGCTCGCCGTTCCAGGTGTAGTCCACGCGGACGCCGCCGGTTTCTTCCTGCATGCGGAAGGCAAACGCCCGGGTTCGGATGCGCTTCTCCAGGCGATGCGCCAGCGCGTCGGAAATTGCGCCGTTCCCTCCGGGGAAGGCATAGACCGACTCGAACTCGCTGCACAGGAAATTGATGGCCGCGTAGGCGGAAACCTTGTCGTTGCCCACGCCCCAGCACGAGCGCACGTACATGTCGATCAAGTCGGTCACGTATTTCTCGAACTTGCGGCGCCGGCAGTATTCACCCATGGTAATTCCGTCCAGCAGCATCGCTTTTTTCGTGCTGTCCTGCACGGGGATCATGGGAAGGTCCGGGGATTCGAGCAGCGCCGAAAAATGTTTCCACGCCTCGGCCAGCGCCTTGCGGGTGGACTTCTGGAGCGGCAGGTCGTGCACGCCATGGCCAAAGAAGTCGGGGTACACCTTGCCGCCGACCAGCAGTGAATCCACCGGCGTGGGGATGGCCTTCGCCTCCAGCTTCAGCTCCTTGAACAAATCCAGCGTGGCTCCAACCGGCTCGGCGATGTACAGCGCGCCCAGCGGATAATATACGCCGTCCCACAACGCGCGCCGCGAATTTCCACCGGGCCTGGAGTCCTTCTCAAGAATCAGGTAATTGACGTTCTTCCCCAGCATGTGCGCGGTGAGCAGGCCGGAAATGCCTCCGCCTACGATGAGGACATCGACCTCCTCGCCGCGTCCGGTGGAAGTGGGGAATTTCACGCCGTCGCGCAGGTCGTGGCACGGATCCCAGGTTTCGCCTTCAAAGGGCAGCGCGACCCAGGGCGCCACCGCCGCGGCGTGGGCAGCCAGTCGCCCCAGCGGCCCACCTCCCACGATGGCGGCCACGGCGGCCGCGCCCAACCCGAGGGCTCGGCTCAGAAACCCGCGCCGGGAAATTTCCTCGCCCTGAATTTTCGCCGCATACGGACACTTGCTCATGATGATGGCGCCCTCTCGAAATTCAATACAACCGAATCAAGATATCGCGGGGCGGTCGCGTCCCAGCCCAGCTCCTCGCGAACGCGCACCACCAGCGCGGTCGCGGAGTCCGGCTCGCCGTGCACCACGAAAATACCCTTGGGCGGTGGCGCAAAGCGGCCCAGCCAGGCCATCAGCTGGTTGGAGTCGGCGTGCCTCGCGGCCCAGGTCGCCGGAGAAGACGACCTTCACGCCGTCCGCCCAGGTCTCGCAGATGCCGGAGCCGAGGATGTGCCCGGCGTCCTGGTAGCGGAAACGCAGGCCGCTCTTTTGCGTGACGGTTTCACCGTACTCCACGCGC
>VGFD01000214.1 GCA_016868975.1 Armatimonadota bacterium
GTGGGGATGCCGCGACGACCGGCAGGGTCAGCGTGAAATGAACCGCGCTCCCCTTCCCCGGCGTGCTCTCCACCCACAACGCGCCGCCCATCGCTTTCACCAGGCGGCGGGCAACCTCCAGACCCAGGCCGCCGGCCTCCAGTGAATTTCCGCTGTCAATTATCGAAAATTGCAGCGCGTCCGCGCCCTTCCCTGGCACGACGCACACCACGACCTCTCCGCGCTCGGTGAATTTGACCGCGTTCCCCACCAGAGTCAAGATGATCTGGCGGAGCCGAACCGCATCGGCCAGCACCGCGTCCGGCACCTCAATGTCCACCTGGCAGGCCAGCTCCAGGCGCTTCTGGTGGGCGTGCACGGCCATCGCCTTCACGCTTTCGCCCACCAGATCACGCAGTGAGATCTCGACGGGCTCGAGCACGAGCTCAGTGGATAGATCGACCAGCTGATCGAGCGTGGCGAGCAAGTGCTCGGCACAGGCGCGCGCCACCCCGAGATATTCCCGCTGTTCCGCGGTCAGTTCGGTGTCCAGCGCGAGCTCGAGCATCCCCAGAACCCCGCTCATGGGCGTGCGGAAATCGTGAGTTACGCTGGCCAGGAAGCGGTCGCGATCCAGGCTCAACGTCGCTCCAGCCGGAACAGGTAGAAGGTGTGCGGTCCGAGAGTCAGCAGGTACGCGTCCTCGCCGATGGGCGGAAACTCGTTGCCGCCGATCAATTCCACCGGCACGGCTTGTGCGTAGTCGGACAATTCAAGGCGGGTCCACTGCACGAAACGGGAAAGGTTGAAGACGCAGAGCATTGCCTCATCTTCGTATATACGCATGTAGGCGAGGACCTTCTCGTTGGGCGAACGGACGAACCCGAAGCTGCCGCGGCCGAACGCCTTGTAGCGAAGGCGCACGCGGATCAGGCGCTTGATCCAGTTGAGCAGCGAGGTCGGCAGGCGCTGCTGGGACTCCACGTTGACCGCCTGATATCCGTAGGGCGGATCCATGATGACGGGAAAATACAGCCGCGCAAAATCGGCCCGCGAAAATCCGGCGTTGCGATCCGCCGACCACTGCATCGGCGTGCGAACGCCGTTGCGATCCCCGAGGAAAATATTGTCACCCATCCCAATCTCGTCGCCGTAATACAGGATCGGACTACCGGGAAGCGTTAATAAGAGTCCGTGGAGCAACTCGACCGCGCGCCGGCTGTTCTCCATCAACGGCATCAAGCGCCGGCGGATGCCCACGTTGCAGCGCATGCGCGCATCTCGGGCGTACTCGGTGTACATGTAGTCGCGCTCCGAGTCGGTCACCATCTCCAGGGTCAATTCGTCGTGGTTGCGTAGAAACATGGCCCACTGGCAATCGGGCGGAATAGGCGGCGTTTGCTCGATGATGTCAATGATGGGCCGGGTATTCTCCTGGCGCAGGGCCATGAAGAGGCGCGGCATGATGGGAAAATGGTAGGCCATGTGAAACTCGTCGCCGCGCCCGAAATATTCCACCACGTCGGCCGGCCACTGGTTGGCTTCAGCGAGCAGCAGGCACTCGGGATACTCCTTCTCAACCCAGGAGCGCAATTTCTTTACGAGAGCGTGGGTCTCGGGCAGGTTTTCGCAGTTGGTCCCCTCGCGCTCGTAGACATAGGGCACCGCGTCCAGTCGGAAGCCGTCCACGCCCATCTCCAACCAGAAGCGCATCACGTTCATGATGGCCTCGTGCACCTCGGGGTTGTCGTAATTGAGATCCGGCTGGTGGCTGAAGAAGCGATGGAAGTAGTGGCTCTTGGCGAGGTCGTCCCACGTCCAGTTGGAGTGCTCGGTGTCGACGAAAATAATGCGCGCCTGCGCGTACCTGGTGGGATCGTCGCTCCACACGTACCAGTCCCGCTTTGGAGAGTTTGGATCACGCCGCGCTTCCTGGAACCAGGGATGCTGGTCGGAGGTATGATTGACTACAATCTCGGTAATCACCCGCATCCCCCGCGCATGCGCCTCGGAGAGGAAAGTACGGAAATCGTCAAGCGTGCCGTACTGCGGGTTGATGTTGCAGTAATCGCTGACATCGTAGCCGTCGTCCTTGAGCGGCGAGGGGAAGAAGGGCAGCAGCCACAGGCAGTTGACGCCCAGATCCTTCAGGTAGTCCAGCTTCTGGACCAGGCCTGGAAAATCGCCCACGCCGTCCTCGTTGCTGTCGTGAAACGCACGCACGTGAAGCTCGTAGATGATGGCGTCCTTGTACCAGAGGCTGCTCACGGCCGGGGGTCCCTTCTGGAGTGACTGGGAGTGACGGATTTCTAGCCTGTCCCAGGGCGACTGTCCTGCCGGACTCCCGGGACTGTTCGGGGTTCTTCCGGGCTCCCGCGTCGGCCGCACAGAGCGAGGCCAGGAGAGTTGCAGGGTAGACGACTCCACCCAGCGGTATGCGCTGCAGGTCTCGACTCGCGAAAAGAGCCGCGACGGAAACAACTTTTTAACATCCGTCCATGGTGGGTGTGCTATGCTGCTCCCTGAAGGCCCCCAGGGGCCGACAACTCCTTTACTGAGGTCTTGCATGACGAGCATGGCCCCCATCACATGGGCGGACGCGGTCACTGGCAAGGCGGCCCCGCAGCCGCCGGCCACGCCGCGCGCTGACGAGCCGCAGCCCGGCCCGCCGCAGGACTCGGTCAGCGTCTCGGTGACCAGCCCCAACGGTACCGTACTGCCGCCGGAACGGCTGCTTGACCTCGCCGGCACCCTTGGCAAGGACCTCAAGGACGGCGACAAGATCACCGTCACCGCGGAAGGTGAGCCGGTCCTGGAGATCCGCAAGGACGCCGTAACCGGGCTCGAGCACTTCAAGAATTTCGCCACCGACGCCATCAGGCTTACCACCGCGCAGGTTTCCAACGTCGTGGCCCAGGACCCGTCCTTCGCCTTCAAGCAGGCCGCGCTCATCGTGAAGCCGTTCGTGTACGGGGGGATCCCCTACGAGTACACCTCGATGGCGGATCAGGCATTCCTCCCGATGATTCGCGTGGTTTCCATCGCGCTCACCGCAAAGCAGGCGATGGATACCTGGAAAAGCGAGCGCGCCAGCCGCACGGACAAGACCGTCGACACCGTCCATGTGGGCACCGACATCCTGGGCCTGGGCGGCGCCATCGCGCGCGTCATTCCCGGCCTGCCCGGGGTCATCGGCACCACCCTCACCGTCGTCGGCGTGGTCGGTGACGTGGCCGCGTATGGCTACCATATGGTGAAATTCTTCCGCGAGCGCGGCTTCGAGAACATCGGCACCCAGCAGCAGCCGCAGCAGCCGCAGAAACCTTAGTTCTTCCTGTAGATCCTGATCGTGCCGATCTCGCGATCCAGCCGGTAGCGGCCGCTCGCCACCTGCTGTGGGATTTCCCGATCGAGACGGCTCTCCCTGACGAATACCGGGTAATACTCGTCCACGATCAGGTACTCCACCCCGGGCCGGAAATAGGGGTACGCTTCCACCCGCTTCGTCATGTGCGTCCAGATATTCACCTGGGTGGACACCGATACGTCGGCGGGGATGCTGGCGATCACCGCGCGCAGCTCGTCGGCGTGGGCGTCCGCCGTGGGGATTTTACGCCCCAACCGGATTGGCGACGGATCCAGAAACATCGCGGTGAGCGCCG
Source organism: Armatimonadota bacterium (assembly GCA_016868975.1). Taxonomy (GTDB): domain Bacteria; phylum Vulcanimicrobiota; class Xenobia; order RGZZ01; family RGZZ01; genus VGFD01. Next base: position 3,642 of record VGFD01000214.1, read on the forward strand.
TCAAAATAATTGCCGCCCGCAGCTGTTTTACGGTGCTCAGGCCACGTCGTCGCGCTCCCTCAACCGCTGCCGCGAACACGAAGGGGATGATGGGTGCGGCGTAATGGCTGCTAAACAAGTGCATTCCCCCAAAGTTCGAGAGGAGATTGACCCCGAGCACCCAGCCGGTCGGCACGAGCACCGGCAGCGCGAAAACCGGCAAGAATGCGAGCGGCGCGAGGAAGCCCAGGAGGTACGACACGTTGGGCACCGTGACGAGCGTACCCCAGAACGCGCGGGGATTCAAAATCGGGGAAAGCAGCCAGTCGATTGGGGTCGCGCCCAGGTGCAGCCAGCGGTCCGTCAGCGGCCACGTGCCCGGGCGGAAGGCCGGCATCACCACCGCGAAAGACAGCCAGGTATAGAACATCCCCAGGACAATCAGCATGCCGCCGGGCGCCGCCCCGTCGTCGGGATGCCGTCGCCGCCACCACCAGGCCAGCAGGCCCATGGTCATCACGACCATGCCCAGGTCCTCGCGCGCGCACATGCCGAGAATCGCGCCGCTCCACATCCAGGCCGGGCGGCCGGTGCGCCATCCCCAAATCATCAGCAGAAACGGGGCCACGCTGAACGGCGCCTCGTGAAAATCGTGGTAGTTCACCCCGTGCAGCGGAAAATATCCCAGGTAGAGCACGGCAAATACCATGCCCACTTTCTCGTTGATGAGATCGCGCCCCAGGAGAAACACCGGCACGGCGCCCAGCGCCAGCCAGAGCGATTGCAGGAACAGCAGCGTAACGGTGTGCGGGGCCATTTTGTAGATGGGGAGCAGCAAGAGAAATATCGGGGTATTGTGCTGCGCGAAATGCGAGTGACCCTCGTAGGTGTTGTAAAATGGCAGATTGGCGAACGCCGCGGTCCAGAAGGATTGCTCGAAGGTCCCCAGGTCCCAGTCGCCGACAGCGAGGCTGTTGTGGCGACTCCAGCAATAGAAGGTAAACAGAGCCGTGTAGCCCGCCATGAGCCCCGCCAGGATAAGGTGCGCGCGCCGCATGGCGGCGGGGATTTGAAGCGGCGCGTGGGTTCTCCTGTCACGAGGAACCCCTGCGCCCGCGTCGAATCGGAGCCGCCCTATGCGGCGCATTCGAGAAATCCGCACAATCGCGGCGCTTGCCGTCCTGGCGCTTCTGCTCGGCGGATGCAACACCGGCACCGGCCCGAGCGGCATCACCCGGGTCAATCCCCGGGGCTCGTCGCTTCCCGTTCAAGCCAGCCCGGTCTACTTCATCGACCCGACCGCGACGGTCCAGGGGGCCCTGGAGATTTCCAACGACGTGTTCGTGGGGCCCTTCGCGGAGATCTCGACAGGCGCCAGCCGGGTGCGCATCGGCGCGCAGACCGATATCCAGGACAACGCGAGCGTCGACGCCGACGTGGGACGCGAGGTGGACCTGGGGGATCGCGTCATCCTGGCGCACGGCGCCTCGGTGCGCGGGCCGGCGGTCATCGGCGCCAGCGGCGGCCTGGCGGCGTTCGTGGGTTTCAACGCCCTGGTCGACGGGGGCACGGTGGAGCCGAACGCGATGGTCGGCATCATGGCGCGCCTCGGTCCGGGCGTTCGGCTGCGCTCGGGGCTCAAGATTCTCCCGGGCAAGAACGTGACCACCCAGACCGAGGCCGACGATCCCGCGCTCGGTAAGGTGGCGCTCGTGACCGGCGCGGACATGGCTTTCATGGACGGGGTCATCGCGGTCAACATCGACTTCGCGCGCGGCTACGCGGCGGTGCAAGCGAACAACCGGTTGAGCGTGCGCGGCATCGGGGAAAATCCCAGCACCACGCTGAATCCGGTTCCGGATACCCCGACCATGGACGGGGTGCCGACCGTCAATCCGTTTTTCCGAAACCGCATTATCGGAGAAATTCACTTTGAGGACTCCCTCGCCTTGCTTGACCTGCGGATGGGCTCCCGCGACAGCGCCCGTGCCGACGAAGGGAAGGAGTTCCGGATCGGCCAGCTCGGCGGAATGGCGGACGACGTGGTGATCCATGCGCTGGAGCACACCAGCGTCTTCATAGGGGATGGAAACGTCTTCGGCAGCGGCGTGATCGTGCACGGCGGCGACGACTCGGGCAACGTTCCGCACGACACTACCCGCATCGAGGACGGAGTGACCGTGGGCGCCGGCGCCGTGGTGTTTCGCGCGACCATCGGCGACAACTGCGTGATCGGCGTCCGCGCGCTGGTCGACGGGTCTCAGCTTGCCGCCGGCACGGTGGTTGCTGACCGCGCCATCATCGTGAAAAACGTGAGCCTGGGCTTTGTTGAGTGTTAGGCCTGATCGGCAGGAACGGTGCCGCATGCTCTTCAAGACTTCAGGTATGACCTTCGAGTGAGATTCCGCAATGAAAAAGACCTATGAAACCCCCGCCATTCACTGCCACTCCTGCGCGTCGCTCATCCGCGAGACGCTGGAAGAAGACGTTGAGGGCGTGCGCTCGGTGAGTGTCGACGTCCCCGCAAAGCGCGTCACCGTTGAGGCGGACGACGCCGCCGAGGCGCGGGTTCTCAAGGCCCTGGCGGATCTCGGCTACCCCGCTGAACCCGGCTGTTAACATTTCGTTCACATCCTTCTCGCACACGGCTGGTATGCTGTCGGGGAAATCCCGGCATTGCCGGAAAGTATGGCCATCAGAGAGAAGGAGGCCCCTCACCCGATGATCTCCGAAATCCGCGCCAATATTCCCGTCGCTACCACGGAAGGCTGCGCGTCCAAGGGCGCCGCGACGTGCGCGCCCGAAGCTCCCGCCGCTCCCGCTGCGCCGGCCGACTCGGCCCAGTTGTCCGCCGCGCCGCGCCGCTCGTTCACCGCGCTGCGCGCCGCCGTTGCCCGCGAAGCAGCGTCCCTGGAGAAGAAGCTGCCCGAGCACTTTGAGGGCGAAGTCCTGGTGCGGACCAAGGAAGGGATGAGCGCGGTCTCGTTTGCCCAGACCGCGGAATTCTTCGGGCTCGAGGTCGTCGAGAAGTTCGACATCCCCGAGAACATGCGCGCCAACTTCAAGGGCGACCTGTACTTGCTGCGCGCCGGCAACGACCTGCGCGCCTCCGAGGCAATTTCACTGTTGAGCAAGGAGCCGGGCGTGGCCTCGGTGTCCTCCAACGACGTCCTCAAGCTCGTCGAGCCGGTCGAGAAGAAGTTCGCGACCCCGCCGGCACCCCAGACGCTGCTCCAGGAGACGCCAACCGAAACCATCCCCAACGACCTGGACAGCCGCCTGTGGGGCATGAAGAACAGCGGCCAGGACGGCGGCAAGGCCGGCGCGGACATCAGCGCCACCACCGCGTGGGGCGTGCAGACCGGCAAGACCGACGGTCCCGTGGTGGCCGTGATCGACACCGGCATTGACTATCGTCACCCGGATCTGGCGAACAACATCTGGAACAACCCCGACGCCAGCGCGCCGGACCGCCACGGCTACAACTTCGTGGGCAACCGCCCGGATCCGATGGACGACCACAGCCACGGCACGCACTGTTCCGGCACCATCGCCGGGGAAGGCAACAACGGCCAGGGCGTGGTCGGCGTGAACTGGCACGCGCAGCTGATGGGCCTGAAGTTCCTCTCGGCCAGCGGCTCCGGCTCGACCGCCGACGCCGTCCGCGCGGTGCTGTACGCGTCCGAGCACGGCGCCCGCATCACCTCAAACTCGTGGGGCGGCGGCGGGTTCAACCAGGCGCTGTACGACGCGCTGAAGGCGTCCCCCGCGCTGCACATCTTCGCGGCCGGCAATTCCCGCAACGACAACGACCGCTCGCCGTCCTACCCGGCCACCTACGACCTCGACAACATCGTGGCCGTGGCCGCCAGCGACCGCAACGACCAGAAGGCGTCCTTCTCCAACTACGGGAAGCGCACCGTGGACCTCGCGGCGCCCGGCAAGGACATCCTCAGCACCACCCCCAACAACCAGTACGCGTCGTACTCGGGCACCTCGATGGCCACCCCGCACGTGGCGGGCGCCGCGGCGCTGATCGCGTCGCAGTTCCCCAACATCAGCAACGAGCAGCTCAAGTCGCGCCTGATGAACAGCGTGGACAAGCTCCCCGAGTGGAACAACCTGGTGGCCGCCGGCGGCCGTCTCAACGCGGCCGCCGGCCTCGAAGTCGACGAAGTGGCCCCCGCCACCCCCGGCGACTTCAAGGCCGCGCACGTGGGCGCCACCCACATCCACATGCAGTGGAGCGCCTCGGGCGACGACAACTGGACCGGCAACGCGTCCTCGTACGACCTGCGCTTCTCCGAGCGGCCCATCAAGGACGGCCCGGACGGCTGCGAAGGCTCGGTGAGCTTCGAAGCGGCCTCACCTGGAGGGACCAGCACGCCGCAGTCCCCGGGCTCGGTCGAGGACGGGCACATCAACCTGCCGCCCAGCGGACAGGCGCGCACCTTCTACGTGGCGCTGAAGATCCGCGACAACGTGGGCAACGCCTCGGTGATGACCACGAAGCAGGTGACCGTGCCGGCCGCCACCGTGGCGTTCGAGGACCGCATGGAGAACGGCACCGAGAACTGGATTGCCGACGCTCCCTGGGCGACGGTCGCCGAGGAAGGCCGCGGCAACGTGTGGGCCAGCGCCACCAACGGCACCCAGGAGAACGACGCCAACACGTCGCTCGCCACGAAGACCATCGACCTGAGCACCATCCGCAACGCCAGCCTGAACTTCGACGTGAAGAAGGAGCTTGAAGAGGGCTTCGACTTCCTCAACGTGGAGATCAGCGAGGACGGCCAGACCTGGACCACGCTCGACAAGTCGAGCGGCTCCGCCGACTGGACGCTGCAGACCATCGACCTGCAGCCCTACGAGGGCAAGACCGTTCAGGTGCGCTTCCGCGTGCAGACCGACGCCTCGGTCAACAGCGGCGGCGTGAGGATCGACAACGTGGTGGTGGCCGGCGACCCGGCTTAAGTCGGCTCTCGCGGCACCTGAAGTAGGCCCACCGGCGCGCAAGC
>VGFD01000215.1 GCA_016868975.1 Armatimonadota bacterium
CGCGCACTTTCACGATGTCTCCGACCTTCGCCACTTCACGCGGATCCTGCACGAAGCGGGTGGACAGCTCGGAGACGTGGACCAGTCCGTCCTGGTGTACCCCGATGTCCACGAAGGCGCCGAAGTTGGCGACGTTGGTAACGGTGCCTTCCAGCTCCATCCCCACCTGCAGGTCGTCGATCTTCTGGACGTCCTCGCGGAACTCCGGAATCACGAACTTCTCGCGCGGGTCGCGATTCGGATGGGCCAGCTCGTGGAGCACGTCGGCCAGGGTGTGCACGCCGACGCCGTTGTGCGCGGCGAACGCGGGGCGGTCCACCGCGCCCAGGCGATCGGGATTGTTGAGCAGCGTGGGCACGTCGGTTCCCACTGTGGCGGCCAGAGTATCCACGACGCCGTACGACTCCGGGTGCACGCCAGCCGTGTCAAGCGCGTTTTCTCCGTCGCGCACCCGCACGAAGCCGGCCGCCTGCTCGAATTTCCGCGGCGTGATACCGGACACAGTGAGGAGATCCTCGCGGGTTCGGAACGCGCCCACTTCCTCGCGCCGCTTCACGATGGCCTCGGCCAGCGCCTGGTCGAGCCCGGCCACGTAGCGGAGCAGCGCCACCGAGCCGCTGTTGAGATCCACCGAGACGTGGTTGACGGCGGACTCCACGGTGTCGTGCAGCGACTGGCGGAGGCGCTTCTGATCGATGTCATGCTGGTACTGCCCGATGCCCAGCGAGCGCGGGTCGATCTTGACCAGCTCGGCCAGCGGATCTTGCAGGCGTCGGGCAATCGAGACCGCGGCGCGGACCGTCACGTCAAGATCCGGGAACTCCTCGCGGCCTTCCTCGGAGGCCGCGTACACCGACGCGCCGGCTTCATTGACCACCATCGAGAAGATGTTGGGCGTGCCGCGGCGCGAGATCAAGCGGCGCACGAACGAGTGGGTCTCCCGTGAGGCGGTGCCGTTGCCGATGGCGATGGCGCCAACCCTGTGCCGCTCGATGAGGTTGACCAGGATTTTCTCCGAGCCCTTCTCGTCGCTGCGGGGATCCACGGGATAGATCGTGGCGTGGTCGAGAAGCGTGCCGGTGGTGTCCACCACGGCCACCTTGCAGCCAGTACGGAAGCCCGGAACGATGCCCAGCACCACCAGCGCGCCGGCCGGGGGAGCCATCAGCAGGCTCTCCAGGTTCTCAGAGAACACCCGGATGGCTTCGCCGTCGGCTTTCCTGCGCAGCATCTGCTTGACTTCGTTCTCGATGGAGGGCTTCATCAGGCGCTGGTAGGCGTCTTGCAGCGCGGCTTCCACCACCTGCCCGGAGGCGGTGCGAGCTTCCACCACGACGTGCGGGCGGAGCAGGCCGATAGCCTTCTCGTGGTCGGCCTCGATGCCGTAGGTCAGGATCTCCTCGCGGGCGCCGCGGCGAATCGCCAGGATGCGGTGGGAGGGAATGGCCCGCACGCTCTCGCGAAAGCCGTGATAGGAGCGATAGCGGGCGATGGCCTCCTCGCGCTCGCGGGCCTTCTGCGCGGAGCGCTCGGCCTTCTGGGCGGCCCGCGCCGCATTGCGCGGATCGGGGACGGATTCTTCGCCGGCGCCCTCCGTGCTCGCCTGGGCGCGCGGCGGCTTGAGCTGCGCGCGGACCGCGCCTTCGCTGACCATCAGGTCGCGGATGGCCTGACGCAACTCGGCGTCGTCAGCGATCCACTCGGCGATGATGTCCTGCGCGGCGGCCAGCACCTCGTCGCGGTTGGCCACGCCACGCTCTTCGGACACGTAGGTGTCGGCGGCGGCCCACAGCGACTCGATGGTCTGGTGCTCGTTCTGCTGGTAGATCGCCCGGGCCAGCGGCTCCACGCCCTTCTCCATGGCGAGCGCGGCGCGGGTGCGACGCTTGGGGCGATAGGGCAGGTAGATATCTTCAAGGCGGGTGCGATCGAGAGTCTCCTCGATGGAGGCACGCAGCTCAGGGGTCAGCAGCCCCTGCCCGCCGATGGTGTTGATGATGGTTTCCCGGCGGTGCAGCAGATCGCTGTAGAAGCGGCGGCGCTCATCGATGACGCGGATCTGCGCCTCGCTCAGGTTGCCGGTGATCTCCTTGCGATAGCGGGCCACGAAGGGCACCGCCCCCTCGTCCTCAAGCAGCTTGAGGGTGGCGCGCACGTTGTCGCGCTGGGCCTTGGCCTCTTCGGTGAGAAGCTGGACAATCGTGTCGTTGTCCGACAGAACCATCACCTCGTGGCTCTCGTGTGTCTCTAGAGAATCGTGGTGCTCGGACGGGGCGGGATCGGTGGAGTGGGATTCGGGGGTGCCAAGGTCTGGGTTTATCATTTTGTTCTCCTGGTTTTCGTAGGGGGTTCGCGATCGGAAACTTGATCTGGACGCCTCGGTCTTTTCTTGTCTGTTCCTAACGAATATGAAGACTGAAGCGGGGGATGGGGTGCGCCTCCGTTCTTATCCCGGAGGGTGTCGGGGCCTCGCGTTCGCGGGCCGCCGCGCGCGCCCGAAGGTCCCCTGGGTCGGGACACCTTGCCATGGGGCGGCGCTTTCCACGTGAACCCTGCCAAAACGGCGGGGCGTGGTTCACCGTAGCCCTTCCGGCTTCCTCCTCTGGGATCCGTGCGATGCAAAAGAGTTTCTCTGTCCTGAGATTCAAACTGTCCTGAGATTCAAAGAGAGGGGCGCGGCCCCCCTACGACCCCCCGGGGGCCGTTGAACAGGGTGCACACACAGGAATACCGCATGACGCGGGCCAATGCACTCGGGCCATGAACCCATTCCTGGAAGCGCTCGGCCGACTCACCCGCCAGAAGCACCTCATCGCGCTGCGCGACGGGATCATCTCCGCGATGCCCATTATCCTGGTGGGCAGCACGTTTTTTCTGCTGGGCGCCCAGAACCAGCTGGTTTCGTATCTGCAGGCGAAGGGCGCGAGCAACGGGTTCTTCGACTGGTACCTGGCCAACTCGGCGGTGCTCCTCGTCCCCTACCGTCTCACCATGGGCATCCTCAGCCTCTACGTGACGTTCACCGTGGCGGCCAGCCTGGCGCGCCAATACAACCTCCCGCCGCTGCCGCAGGGGCTGGGCGCGGTGGCCACCTTCCTGATGACCGCAATGCCGGTGCGGCTCGCGTATTCCACGGCGGAAGGTGCGCCCAAGCCCTGGATGATCCCCATCAGCAGCAGCGGCGACGTACACACGCCGCTGGGAGCCGAAGGGCTTTTCCTGGCGATCATCTGCGCGCTGGGGATGGTGGAGATCGCGCGGCTCATCATCCGCCCCAAGGACGACGCCCCCGAGCCGGCCGGCCTGGAGGACGAGATGGGCGTGCCGCGCGCCGTCGGAGACGCCTTCCGGAGCTTCCTTCCCACCCTGGTCGCGGTGACCATCGTGTGGTGGATGCGCCACGTGATGGGCTGGGATCTGGTGACCGGCATCATCCACCTGCTCAAGCCCATGGACCGTCTCGGGGACAGCCTGGTGGCGGTCATCGTCGTCAATCTCGCGCTGCACGTGCTGCAGTTTGCCGGCGTGCACGGCGTGTCGGTCATCAACGCCGCCTTCCTGGCGTTCTGGATGCAGTGGCTGGTGCAGAACGCGAACGCCTACCAGGCGGGGCAGCCGCTGCCGCACATCACCGCGTATCCTTTCTTCCAGTGGTTCGTGTGGATCGGCGGCGCGGGCGCCACCCTTCCGCTCGCCTTGATGATGCTGATCTCGCGGCATCCCCACGTTCGCCACATCGGGCGGATCGCCATCGTGCCCTCCCTCTTCAACGTGAACGAGCCGCTCATCTTCGGGCTCCCCGTGGTGCTCAACCCCTCGATGGCCATCCCCTTCGTGGCCGCGCCGGTGGCGTGCGGCACGGTGGCGTATCTGGCGATCTCGGCCGGGCTGGTGGGGGCGCCCATCGCGGAAGTCCCGTGGGTCTTGCCGTGCGTGGTGGGGGGATGGCTTTCCACGGCGGATCTCCGCGCCGTGCTGCTGGTGCTGGTCAATCTGGCGCTGAGCGCGGCGATCTGGTTTCCGTTCCTGCGGGCATACGAGCGCGGGCTCGCGGAGGGTAAGGGGACACAAACCCCTTAACACAGGATGCGCAAGAAGCGTCCCATCCAGCACGGCGAAGAGAACCTCGATCGCTGGCTGCTGACCTACTCCGACCTCATCACGCTGCTGCTGGCCACCTTCGTGATGATGTACGCGTTCTCGAAGATCAAGGAAGGCAACCCGGACAGTCTCGCCATCAACGACGAGACAGTGCCCCAGGTCGCCCCCAGCGAGACCACCTTTCTCAGCGAGGCGCAGAAGGAAGCCGAGGAGCGCAAGTTCCGCAAGCTCCGCATGAAGCTCGATAAAAAAATGCGCTTCACGCCGTACGTGAAGGTGGTGAACGACCAGCGCGGGCTCGTCATCCGGCTCCGCGACAAGGTGGCCTGCGAAAGCGGCTGCGCCAACTTGAAGCCGAAGGCCCGGCAGATCCTCGACGCCCTGGTGCCCATCATCGGGGATGCGAGCGGCAACACCGTACGCGTGGAGGGGCACACGGACAACGTCCCCATTCACACGGTGGCCTATCCCTCCAACTGGCACCTGTCGACGTCGCGCGCCATCAGCGTGATCTTTTACTTCATCAACAAGCACCACCTGTCGGCCGAGCGCTTCCTGGCGCAGGGCTATGGAGATCGCCGTTCGCTGTCTTCCAACGCCAGCGAGGAGGGGCGGGCCGCCAACCGCCGCGTGGACATCGTCATCGTGAAGCGCGGCGCGGAATTCGTCCAGATGAATCGGCGCAGGCCGGGCACCGAAGCGTCCGCGGTCAAAGAAGAACACGGCCAGGAGCACGGGGCCGAGCCTGCCGAGAAAGCCGAGAAAGCCGAGCCTGCCCAGAAAGCCGCGCCGCCGGCCTAGGAGAAACCCGGCGCCCCCGAGGCGCGTCCACCGTCCGAGAATCAATCCCCCGCGGCCCAACCCGGCGAGGCGCCCGCGGAAGAGAAGAAGGGGCACTGATGGCCCGGGCAAAGCCCCCGGCGGCGGAATCTCAAATTGTCGTCAACCTCGCGCCGGGAACGGAAGCGGCCCCGGAGCAGGCGCCCGCCGCGGCCAAGCGCAAGAAGCACAAGCCGCACCCGGAAGAAGACCTGGAGCGCTGGCTGCTAACTTACTGCGACCTCATCACGCTGCTCATGGCGATGTTCGTGATCATGTACGCCAACTCGCGGGTGAAGGAGGGCCAGAAGGGCATCTCCGTGGAGATGGATCGCATCCAGAACATCACCGCGAAGGACAAGCGTTTTCTGCCGGTAATCCCGGATGAGGAAATCCGCAAGATCGAGCGCCTGCGGCTGCAAATCGACTCGCTCAAGAAAATGAAGAAGATCGGGCCCTTCATTCACCTGACGAAGTCGAGCAAGGGGCTTATCATCAGCATGGAAGGCGACCTGATGTTCGACAGCGGCTCGGCCGAGATGAAGCCCGAGGCGAAGCGGGTCATCGACCTGCTCGTGCCAACCTGGCACAGCGTGAACAACGCGATGCGCATTGAGGGCCACACCGACAACGTCCCCATCAACACCGAAGCGTACCCTTCGAACTGGCACCTGTCGACCGCGCGCGCCATCAGCGTGGTCGATTATCTGGTGCACAAGCACCGCTTCAACCAGGACCGCTTCTCAGCGCTGGGCTATGCGGATCTCAAGCCCGTCAAGCCGAATTCCTCGGGGCCCAACCGGGCGAAGAACCGACGCGTGGACATCGTCGTGCTGGTGGATCAGAGCGCGGGCAAGAATTAGGAGGACTGGCGAAGCTCCTTGCTCAGGAAACGCTTGAGCGCCGCGCGGTCCTTGTCGTTGACCTCCACGAAGGAAACCCCGAGCTCGTACCACGCGTCGCGCTGCAAGCGCTTGCAGCGGACCACGCGGCTCACGAAGTAAAGGGGATCCTTGCGGCCGGCCACCTCGATTGCGAGCCGCACCTCGGAGTCCATGGGAAGGGCCAGGTTGCCTTCAAACTGCGCCCCGTGCAGGCTCAGATCGCGGATGGCGCCGCGCATCACGGCGCCGTCCGGAGTCCAGCAGGTGACGTCCAGCTCGGTGCTGACCCGGCGGCTGGTGCGGCGCTGGAAGGTTTCGGTGTCTTCCAGCCCCAGCTCGTGGCGGAAGAAAGCGTCGACATACTCGAGGTCCACGCCGGGCGCGGGCAGGTATTCCAGCCCCGCGTCAAAGGCCTCGTGCAGCTTTGAGAACTTGCACCAGACCACCCGGCAGACCAGATCGATGGAGGCGATAAAGCGCTGCTCGGTGCCCTTTTTGGCGCCCGAAACCACCAGCCGGAGCTCGCGGTTCATGGGCAGGCGGTCGTTGGTACGCACCTTCATCCCGCGCGGGCTCAAGTTCAACATGTGGCCCCCGACCGCGGCCTTGGGCAAGATGATGTTCACCGCGCGGCGGCACGGAATGCGGTAGTGCCCGCGGCGCTCAACAAGGTGCTGGGTCTGCGACATGCCCTTGAGCGCGTCGACCAGGGAGTCGAACATGCTGGTCCAGCTCACTTCGCACTCCTCCTCTCGGAAGTTGAATAGAGTTCAGCGCTGACGGGGGGTGGGTCCTCTGAAGGCTTCCGCCGGAGGGAGCACCATCACCTCTTCGATGCGCTCATCGTGAGACGAGAAGCGGATTCCCAGCGAGGGAACGGCGTCCTGCCGAAATCCCTCGCTCGCGCGCACGGAGCTCTCGGCCTGGAGCCCGTCCTTCGCGTAGGCGGCCTTCAACGCCTCGCGCGGGCCGGTGGTCAGGACGCCGCGGCGCGTGCGACCCACGAACGGGTACTGCACGCGCACCAGGACCACGCGCAGCTCGCTGGGAGCGGGCATCAGGCCCACCGTGAGGCCCATGCGCGGATAGCCGAGGAAGACCAGTCCGCCGCTGCCCGCAATCTCTCCGGCCGGGGCTCCGAGAACCTTGTCGAGTTGGGCGCGCGTGTCCCCAATCTTCACCACGCCGTCAATGCCGACTCCCTCCACCACTTCATATCCGGGGAGGACGGGGACGTCCTGCAGCGCGTCCTCCTTCTCCACTTCCTTGCCGTCGTGGGTGAAGCGGGCAACCAGCCGATCGCCGCGCACCATCCCCTCCAGGGCAAGGCGAATGTCCCGCGACGCCGCGGTCTTGCGGCCGTTCAGGACCAGCAGGCGGTCGCCGCGGACGATCCCCATGCGGTCGGCGATGCTGCCGGGCATCACGGCGTCCACCGTGATACCATGTTCGCCTTTCTCGGCGAGATCGGTCTGCACGCCGAACACCGGGCGGATGCCCAGACGCACCTCCTCGGCGCGGACCACCAGGGTGAGGATCAGGACGAGAAACAGCGCGGCGATGGGGCGCGACATTGCCGCGCGTGATTCGCGCAGGGGTGCCGGGAGGCCTTTCAAGGCGCGCGGCCGAACCGTGCGCACGCCATGAGCCAGTTCCACTTCAACACCGAGGTCCGCGTCCGACTGCCGGAAACCGACGCCATGGGCGTGGTGTTCCACGGCTATTTCTTCACGTACATGGAAGTCGGGCGCATGGACTATCTGCGCAACCTCGGACTTGCGGATCCGAGCGCCTCGCGCGGGGCGGGCGTGCCCCAGCGGCCCATTCGCGATTTCGCCAACCTGGTGGCGCGGGCGGCCTGCGACTTCCGCTCGACGGCGCGGTTTGACGATCCCCTGGTGATTCACGTGCGGGTGGCCAGCCTGGGGCGGACCTCGTTCCGCTTCGCCTTCCGCATCGTGCACAAACGGGAGAACCGCCTGGTGGCGGAGGCGGAGTCGGTGCACGTGGCCATCGACGAGCAGACCATGCGGCCGGTGGACATCCCCGCGCCGTTCCGCGAGGCGATTCGCGCCTTCGAGGGCGCCGATCTCCAGGAGCAGTGAAGAGGATTCACCAGTCGCGGGCGCAAAAATGCATCGTTACTACCCCTGGTCATCGTTACTACCCCTGGTCATCGTTACTACCCCTGGTCATCGTTACTACCCCTGGTCATCGTTACTACCCCTGGTGAGAGGAGGATGCCGCTTTGCCCCCCAGTCGACGCCCGGAGCAGCAGGAACGGACTTTTGAAGGCAGCATGGCGGCGTTCTACAAGATCGCGGCGGCTTCAATGATCCTGGAGATCCCGCTGGTCGCCGCGGCCGTGTACCAGTGGACCCACATCCCAGCCCGCGGCGACCTTACGCTTCGCTACGTGAGCGCGGGAGTGCCGGCATTCTGGGCCGCCATCATTCCGCTGATCCTGCTCTTCGTCTTCGTGACCTGCAACGGGCAGACGGTGACCTTCACCAACAGGTCGCTCATCTACCGCAGGGGCACCTTCACGAGCATCCTCAACTGGGCGGAGTCGTTGTACATCCCGCCCGAGTCGCGCCGTTGGGACCGCCAGTTCGCGGTGTCGAGCAAGGACCGCATCGTGGTCATCCGGTCGCTCTTCTTCCCCGTATCCTTTGATGAGATGGCGAAAGACGCCGAGCAGTACACCACCCGCCGGGAGTCAAGCGAGTACCGCCTCAACTAGAGCCCCGGGCAAAAGTCCGTAAACCCCACAACCACACCGTTCTGCGATCAGCGCATGGCGATCTGTTCATATCTTTTT
>VGFD01000216.1 GCA_016868975.1 Armatimonadota bacterium
GCTCCGCCACGACCCTCATGAGGGGAGATTGCACTCGCTGCACGCGGACGTTCTCGAGCGCCTGGGCCGCATGCCGGCCGCGCTGGAGGCCATGCGCGCCGCGGTGGAGTGCACGCCCTACGAGGTGGGACTGCGCTGGAAGCGGGCGCGGATGCTGGTGAAGTCCGGGCAGGCCGGCCGCGCGCTGGGAGAGGCCCGCGCCGCGCTGCTGCTGGAGCGCTGGACCGCCACGCCGACGCGGATTGCGGCCTCGGCGGCGACCGCGCTCTTGCCGCGATTTGATTTGACAAGGGTAAAGGCTCTCGCTTATAATCATTTGCGGCCGCAGCCCAACCGCGGCCACCCGTTTGTCAGGAACCTTCATATGGGGCTGTAGCTCAGTTGGGAGAGCGCGTGAATCGCACTCACGAGGTCGACAGTTCGAATCTGTTCAGCTCCACCACGAACACAGACGGTAAATCGAGGTGCCATGGAGCGCAACAACAACTGGCTCTGGGTCGGCATCGGAGTACTTGGGCTGGCGGCCACCACGGCGCTGGTCTACCGCTTCTACCACATAGAGCAGCAACGCAGCCGGGAGGCCAATGATCCGCGGGCCCGCGAGGTGCGCGCGCTGATCCAGGAGGCCGAAAAGTTGCTCAGCCTCGGCCGCAAGGGCGCCGCGGGCGCGTAGAAGAAAGAGCCGGTTATGGCTCTTTTTTTGCATTGATGAGAATTCTCGTTTCCAACGACGATGGCGTTTTTTCCCCCGGGCTGGAGGCGCTCGTCGAAGCCCTCCGTCCCCTCGGCCACATCACCGTGGTGGCGCCCGATCGCGAGCGCAGCGCGGTGGGACATTCGCTGACCTTCTTTCATCCGGTGCGCGTCCACAAAGTCCGCGAGGACGAGGGCTGCGTCGTGTACCACACGGACGGGACGCCCACTGACTGCGTGCTGCTGGGCATTTTCTTCGTGATGGACGACAACCGCCCGGATCTGGTGGTCAGCGGCATCAACCGCGGCGCGAATCTCGGGGACGACATCCATTACTCGGGAACCGTGTCCGCCGCCATGGAGGGATGCATCCACGGGGTGCCCTCGATGGCGGTTTCCATGGCCTCGTTTTGCGACATGCAATGGCAGAGTGGAGCGCGCGTGGCCCGCATGGTGGCCGAGGCGATTGTGGCCAACGGACTGCCGCGGCGCACTTTCCTCAACGTGAACGTGCCAAACCTGCCGTTCGAGGAACTCGCCGGTTTCGAGGCCACCGCGCAGGGCGAGAGCATCTACCAGCAGCGCATCGTGAAGCGCGCCGATCCGCGGGGCAACGATTATTACTGGATTACCGGAGAGATCCCGCGGGGCGAGCCGGTGCCGGGCACCGATTTTTCGGCCGTGGCGGCGGGCCGCGCGTCCATCACGCCGGTCCAGCTCAATCTCACGCAGCACAATTTCCTGGACATCTTGCGGGGATGGAAGTTGATGCGCAGTCAGCCTTCAGCGGTCTGACGGATCACCGGGAAACCTCAAGCAATTTCCGCGGCGATGCGCGCGCCCACGCGGGCGTTCTCCTCGAGCAGCGCCAGATTGACCCGCAGCGTGGCCCCCTGGCTGGCGCCGTGCAGGTATTCCAGCAGAAACGGGGTGACCCGCTTGCCGGACACGCCCTCGCGAGAGGCGGCCCCAAGCGCTTCCGCGACCCAGCGCTCGACCACGGCCGGGTCGAGGCCCTCCTCGGCGGACACCGGGTTGGCGATCAGCACGCCCTGCGAAAATCCCAGCGCCCGCTGGTTGCGCACCACGGCGGCGGCCTGGGCGGGATCGTCAACCCGGGGCACCTGATGTCCGCTCGACGCGCAGTAGAACACGGGGAAGGCGTCCGTTCGATATCCAAGCACCGGCACGCCGAGCGTTTCCAGCGTTTCCAGCGTGGCCGGCACGTCGAGAATTGACTTCGTCCCGGAGGCCACCACCGACACGCCGCAGCGCGCCAGGGCGTCGAGATCGGTGGATACGTCCCAGGTATCGCGCGCCTCGCGGTGCACCCCGCCAATCCCCCCGGTCACCAGCAACGGAAGTCCGGCCGCCTCGCAGATCGCCAGACACGCGGAAACCGTGGTGGCGCCACGCCTTCCGCTGGCCGCCGCCCAGGCCAGCTCCCGCATCCCCACCTTGATCGCGTCGCGCGACTCGCACCACGACTCCAGCTCTGCCTGCGGCACGCCCACCCGGATGTGCCCGCCGTCAACCGCCAGGACCGCGGGCACGGCGCCTTGCGCGAGCACGGCCTGATTGACCCGGCGGGCGCCCTCCACGTTGGCGGGAAACGGCAGTCCCTGGCACCACACGCTGGTTTCCAGCGCCACGACGGGACGTCCCGCGTTGAGCGCCGCGCGCACGTCGTCGGAAAACCGCAGCAGGTCAGGCGCCGGCATTCATGCGCTCCAGGACGGTCTCCTGGGTGCGGTCGAACAGCTCGCGGCTGCGGTCCTGGACGTGCGCCACGCGCTCCTGCGTGTCCTTCAGGAAGTCCTCGTCCTGGATGGAAGCGAGATTGACCTCCACGTTCATCACGCCGCCCATGATGGCCGCCAGCGCGAGGAAATTCGCCACGCCGGCGTCGCTGATGGCCGACACCCGACCCAGGCGCACCACGTCTGAGGCCACCTCGAGGAGTTCGATGCAGCGCTCCGCGAGATCGAGCGGCACGGTGGCCGCATCGCGCATGGCGAGCTGGATTTCCATGGAGCGCTTGATTTTTTCGTCCTCGCGCTCCTTCGGGAGTTTGTACGCGTCGCGCACCCGCTGATAGGCGGCGGCGTCCTTGTCCACGAGGCGCGTGCAGGCTTCCGCCAGCGCGGTGATCTGGGTGTGCGCGGGCTTGAGCGCCTCGGATTTTTCGGGCTCTCTGGCCAGGGTCAGGTTGACCACCATCAGGAGAAGATTGGCGGCCAGCGCGCCGGCCGCGGCGGACGCGGAACCGCCGCCCGGGACGGGGTCGGACGATCCCAGGGACTGCAAGAATTCACGGAGGGACTTCTCAACCAGCATGGGGCTCCTTCAACAGGGAATATCGTCTGAGACGCGACGACCGGCAATCCATACCTCGCGCACCAGGTTCACGCCAAAGTGGTACAGCCACTCGCGCGGATCATCCACCTCGAGCACCAGGAAGTCCGCCGCCTTGCCGACCTCGAGCGACCCGCAGACGTCGCTCACGCCAAGCGCGTGAGAGGCGTTCACGGTGGCGCCGATGAGGGCTTCCTCGGGCGTCATCTTCATTTTCAGGACGGCCAGCGACATCGCCATCGGGAGGCTCTCGGTCATGCATGAGCCGGCGTTGAAGTCGGTGGCAATCGCGACCGGAACGCCGGCGTCGATCAATCCGCGGGCCGGGGCGTAGCGCTCCTTGCCGAGAAACAGCGTGGTGCCGGGCAGCAGCACGGCGACGGTGCCGCTCTCCGCGAGGGCGGCAAAGTCGTGCTCCGGCAGGCTGAGCAGGTGGTCCACCGAGCGCGCGCCCAGCGAGGCGGCCATGCGCGCGCCGCCCAGGTAGGCGAACTCCTCCGCGTGCGCTTTCACGTCGAGCCCGTGGGCGCGGGCCGCCGCCAGAATGCGGCGCGACTCGTCGAGCGTGAAGGCGCCGTCCTCGCAGAACACGTCGCAGGCGTCAGCGAGCCTCTCGCGGGCGATGCGGGGAAGCGTCTGCTCGATCAGCGTCTTTACGAACTCCTCGCGACGATCCGCGAAGTCGGGAGGCATTGCGTGCGCGCCCAGGTACGTGCGGACGATGCGCATGGGACTCGCGACGTCGCCAAGAAGTTGGAGGTCGCGGATCTCGGTGGCCTCGTCGAGC
Source organism: Armatimonadota bacterium (assembly GCA_016868975.1). Classification (GTDB taxonomy): domain Bacteria; phylum Vulcanimicrobiota; class Xenobia; order RGZZ01; family RGZZ01; genus VGFD01. The sequence goes on from VGFD01000216.1 coordinate 3,836, forward strand.
CCGTAGCCGCTCTTCGCCTCCAGCGTGGTGGTGCCGTGGCGCAGCATGCGCGCCAGCACGCGCTCGGTGCGCGCCAGCAATTCTTCGTACGAGGCCGCGCGGGTCGCCCGCACGGTGCTGTGGATGCCGCCGCCGGCCGCGTGGATTTCCTGGTAGGTGGCGCCCTTCGCGCGCAGGGCGAACTCGTGGAGGCGGCTGCCGGCGTAGACCGGGTGGGTGTGCGCGTCCACCAGTCCGGGGACGATGGTGCCCTGGAGATAAACGGACTCGTCGGGTGCTTCCTCGCGCGAGCCGATCCAGGACACGCGCCCGTTCTCAATCCGCATGGCGGCGCCCTCGAGGATGCCGAGGTCGAAGTCGCGGCGGCGCGGCAAGGCGCCCGGCGCGCAGGTCACGATGCGATCACAGGAGACGTACACGGCGGCCACGGTTACGCGCGCCAGCACGGCTTCCCTGCACGACAGGGGATCGCCATCCAGGCACGAAAGGCTCACCCACGTTGTGATAGAGGCGCTCCTTGGCAAGTTGATCATTCCGCTGGTGGGCCTTCTGGCCGTAAGCGGCGCCGGGATTCTCGTGCTCATCGTGGAGTACATGCGCGAGGGGCGTGCCGCTGCTCCCATGCCGCCGGTGAAGGCCGCGCCGCCGCCCTCTCCGGCCCCACGGCGCACGCTGGATCCCGAGCTGAACAAGAGCCAGGACACCGTGCCCGTGCGCCAACGAGGGGCGCGCGATTCGCGCGAGATGCAGGCGGTAAAGCCGCCGGTCCCGACCCCTCCCCCACCCCGTCCGGAGCGCAACGAGGTGTTGTTTACGACGAACATCATGGAGCCGGCCACCATCCCCGTGCAGAACACCCGGCGCGCTGAAGGGAAGCCTGCTGCGGTCGGCTCGAACATCGTGGTGAGTCTCCCCACCGCCCCTGACGATCTCGTGCAATTGCCGGGAAAGCTCGAGGTCATCTACGGAAACTTCTCGCCCAACGACCCGCGCGAGATCCTGTTTTTCCGCCCGCCGGAGCACGACGGCCCGCCGTGCTACAAGTTCTCCAAGACGCCCGGCGAAGGCGTGTTTCACGTGCAGATGAACCATTACACCGTCACGCCGCTGGTGCAGGCCGAGCTGGAATTCGCGGAGGGGCGGCACGTGCTGGTAAACACCGTCCCCGAGGAGGACATGGACCGCTACCAGACGCGCATCAACGGCATTCCCATGGCGGTGGGCGAGCGCCACAACCTCGCGGCCGGGGACATCATCTCCATGGGCATCTTCCGCCTGAAGCTGACGCTGTGAAGAGAATGCCGCTGCCCGGAGTGTTCGTCGTGCTCTGCTTGCTGTGGCTGGGATTGCTCGCGGTGACGGTGTGGGTGTGGATGGCCGCCAACGGGCAGGTTGCGGTGCCGCTGCCGGGAGGATCGCCGATGGCGGCGGCGCCGGGTTCACCCAGCGTGACCATGGCCTGGAGCGCGGATTCCTTCTCAAGATTTCTCGACAAGCTGCAAGGCGCCGGGCTATGGTGCGTGGGACTGGTCCTGGTGGCCGTGGTGATTGGCGCCGGAGTGCAGGAGATAGCGAGAAGAAGGACGGAATGAAAGTTCTCGACCAGAGATCGGATCTTTGGGGAGTCGCCTTCGGCGCCCCACGCTAAGGAGGTGCGCGCCTGGACCTGCTGCGCATGAGCATCATCGTCATCGTTGCCTACGTTCTCGGACTCGGCACCGGGGTCGTGGGCGGCGTGGTGTTCTCGTTCAATGAGTTCGCGGCGCCCGTGGTGGCGGTCACGCCATCACCTCAGGCCACGGTGGCGGGCACGCCGTCCCCTTCGGTTGCGGCTTCCGAGTCTCCGCTGGCGGTCGATTCTCCGTCCCCCACCGAATCCGTGTCGCCGTCCCCCACCGTGGCGGCGTCCGCGTCGCCCTCCGGGATCGCCGTCGACTCGCCGTCCCCAACCTCGGCCTCGCCCAGCGCGGTTGCGCAGGAAACACCCACCGCGAGCCCGAGTCCCACTCCGTCCCCGACGCCATCGCCATCCCCGACGCCGAAAAAGCCGTCCACCGCCACGCTGGTGGTGAACGACAACAAGGGAAGCGGCTTCAAGGTGTACGTGGACGGCGAGATGAAGGGCAAGACGCCGCTCTCCGTAGAGGTGGCCGCCGACAAGCCTCACCAGATCAAGGTGATTGGCGGGGAGCGGTACACCACGTGGGAGGGCAAGGTAACCCCGGGCCCGGGAGAGAAACGGGAGATTGTTGCGACGCTGTCGTACATCCCGCCGCCGCCACCGCCGGTGTACCGCGCGCCGGAGCCCTACAATCCGCCTGCCTACAATCCGCCGCCTTCATACGGAGGCGGGCGCCCGTCGGTGCAGGGGCAACAGCGGTTCTAAGTGGTCCGCGGCGCAAGTCTGATCATGAATTGGAGCCTCGGGCGCGGACCACTTAGCCCAAATCGGTTTGGTCGTGTCGCGCGACACGCCCGCGGTAAGGCGAAGCTACTTGTGTCGCGCGCCACTAAGTCCGGAGGAATGATGCACGCCCGATCCGTCTTGATCCTGATTGCGCTCCTGGCCGTTCTTGGCGGTCCCGCCCTGGCCGCGCCTCCGGAATCGAAGATCTTCATCTACCTGATCCTCAACAAGGGCAATCCCGCGCACCGAGCGTTCTCTGATGCGCTCCTCAAGAAGTTCAACGAGCTGGGCTTTTCCGAGCGCATGAAAAAGAAAGGCGTCTCCTGGGTCGAGGCCAACTACGGCTCGGTGGGCTCGGTGGCTTCCTACCTGCACATCAATCCCGAGGACATCATCTACTTCGGCGTGCTGATGGCGGACAGGAACGATCGCATCACCCGTGAGATGTTCCGCGCGCAGATTCCGGTGCCGGTCGACTCCGACGAGAAGAAGATGCGGCGTGTCGCGGACAACACGGCGCACAAGTTCTACTTCGAGCTGGCCGACGTGGTGGACAATTTCGAGAACCAGCCCAAGTGGCGCCGCCAGGTCGCGCTGCTCGACCCGCGCTCGGAGAAGGCCGGCGGCGTCAAGATCATCCTCGACGGGAAGGACGTCACCAACAACAAGGCGCTTTTTCCCAGGGCGCCCTTCGTGCGCGCCCGCATCAACGTCCCCATGGTGGCGTTCTCGGAAGCCTTGTGGAAGAAGCTGGGCGCCGACTCCAGCGGCATCTCCGGAGCGTCCGGCGGGCGCACGTCCTACTGGATCAAGAAGGGGCCGCGCAAGATCATCTTCGAGGTGGGGTCGGAAATCACCGACTACAAGACCTACGTGGCCAACTACAGCGGCGAGGTCGAGAAGAAGTTCGTGAATCCGGTGAAGACCACGTTCGCCTATCCCGAAATCCAGGGGAATGCAACCTTCGTGCCGCTGCGGCTGGTGGTCAAGGAGCTGTACCTGCCGTACCAGTACGAGGCGGACGGCTTCACGGTGACGCTGACCCGCGGCGGGGCGTCGAGGACCGATGCGGTCAAGAAATCCGAGGACGAGGAGTAGCAGCATGTTCAACGTTGGAGGAGGGGCGCCGCCGCCCGACTGGGGACCTGAGATGCAGCGCGCCATGGAGCAGGTCATCCCCAAAGACGTGGCCACGCTGGTGAAGTCGCTCGTCCCGATGATGGCCAGCCAGGCGTGGATTTTCATGGGGAAGGTAGTCAACCCGCTGCAACGCAAGGTCACCAAAGACCTCGACCAGGCGCGGCTGGCGGTGGATTGCGTGGGAGCCCTGCTCGATCAGGTCGACCGCTTCCTCACCGCCGAAGAGCGCCAGCAGATGCGCCAGATGGCCGCCGAGCTGCGGGCCAACTTCCTGGAAGCCGCGGGGGAGTCGCAACCGGGATAACCCGAATCCGTTACATCCCGGCAACACCTGTGCCTGTCAGGCTGAGGTACAATCCAGCGGTGATGGTTCGTCTTGTGATGGACGTGCTGGAGGAGTCTGACAGATGACGGGTGCCCTTTCGACCGGGATGGTCGGTCTGCTGGCCGGCCGCAAGATCGTGGTGGATGCGGGCCACGGCGGGCATGACGGCGGAGCCCAGGGGGTGACCGGCCTTCGCGAGAAGGACGCCAACCTCGACATTGCGCAGCGGCTGCGCGACGACTTGAAGGCCCAGGGTGCCAGTGTCATCATGACCCGCGACGACGACACTTTCGTGAGTCTGCAGGGGCGTTGCGACATCGCCAATGAGGCCGACGCGGACATCTTCGTCAGCGTCCACAACAACGCGTGGACCAACCCGGCCAAGAACGGCACCGAGGCCTACCAGGCGCGCGAGGCCAGCGAGGCTTCGAAGGCCCTGACGCGGAATATCTCCAGGCACATGGACGCGGATCTGCCCACCCAGGGGCGGGGGATCTTCCAGGCGGGCTTCTACGTGCTGCGGCACACCCAGATGCCCGCGGTCCTTTGTGAAATTGCCTATGTTTCGAACACGGGCGATGAGGCATTGCTAAAAACGACCGAGTTCAGGGAGCAGGCGGCCCAGGCCATCGCGGACGGGGTCGTCGACTACTTCCAGAAGACCGAGCAGCCGGCCTCGGGCGAGGTTTTGTCGCTCGATCCGGAGACGGAAGGGTACCTGCTCTCCAAGCAATAGGAGGCGCGGCGGGTTGGGGAACGGTAACGGAAAGGGATTCTACCTGGTCCCCCACATCGTGGTCGAGCACGTCTCGGAAATCGAGCCGGCGCTGCTCTTGCAGATGGGCAAGAAAGCCGCGCTCATCGACCTGGACAACACGCTGCTGGAGTGAGGCACCGAGGAGTTCACCCCCGAGG
>VGFD01000217.1 GCA_016868975.1 Armatimonadota bacterium
TCGGGTTTCTGGCCCGGGAACTTCTCCAGAATATAATCCAGGAAAGCGAAGTCCGCGCCGGCCACGTTCGACTTGATCGACTCGAACTGGCTGGGCGGCGGCTGGAACGAGCGGCCCAGCTCGATGGTGAACGTCAAGATCCCGTTCGCCTGGTGCATATCCTCAGAGGATCCTGAGGTGGGATACAGATCGGTTCCCGACATGTACCGATACGGCGTGCTCTGCGCCGCGCGCATCCTCGCGCCCAGCTCGTCGTACGCCGCGATGTTGGCCGGATCTTCCGAGGTGTGCCCCCACGGACGCAGCAGCATCTCGCCGTAGCCGTGGTGATCAATCACGCCCTTGATGTTCGGCCGGCCGTATTCCAGCTCCATCATCGCGCGCACTTCGTTCTCCGAAGCGGGCCGCGGGCCGCGGTAGGTGTCGTCGCGCGGATCGTCCGAAGTCGCTGGACCGAAGTCATCCCATGTGTTGCACGGCAGATCGCCGACCGGACGGTAGAGGTGCGCGTGCTCGGGCTTGCCGTCCCAGTAATTGCGATTGAGGTCGACGCCGTACCCGTACACCCGCTGGCCCTCATCCGAGGCCGACGGCATGTTGCACGCGGCGATGTTCCCGCAGCCGGTGTCCGTAATCGGGGTGCGATTCTTGCGCCACCACCGATCCTCCGTGCGGCTGTATTCATAGCCATCCGGATTCACCATCGGAACAATAAAGATTTCCGCGCCGTCGACCCGCGCCTTGATGGCCGGATTGGTGTCGTAGCCGTTGACCAGCGTCTCGGCGAGGTGCAGCGGCACCTCCATGGACATCCACTCGCGCGCGTGGTGATTGCCGGTATAGACCACGCCGGGCTTCCAGGAAGTATCCTCCTGGGCGCCGCCGGTCACGCGCAGGCACCAGATATCGCGTCCCTCGTGGGTTTTTCCTAGAGAAATCAACTGCGCCCGGTCGGGGTGCGCCTCGGCCAGGCCGCGCATGGAGTCGACCATCTGGTCGTAGGTGTGATAGGCGGCGTCCTGGGCCAGTGGGCGATCCTGCAGCCACGTCTTGTAGTCGGACACGATCTGCTCGGTGTCGACTTTTGCAAAGTTCGGATCTTCCAGGATGTGCTGCTTGCGCAGGTACGACTTGATCTCGTCGTCGCTGAGCAGGCGGTTGTGGTCCGTATCAATGAGGACGGCGTCCTGGGTGCGGCTCTCGTGGACGTCGACTTCCTTGCGGTCCGGTCCGACCACCTTGAAGATGTTCTGGGGCTGCTGATTCCCCGTGGTGAGAACTTCCATTCGCGTGAATCCTTTCTCCGGGCGTTTCTCTCCAGCCAAGAGCGTATCATGCCCGCGAAGGACTCGCGATTGACGAGATGTTAACCTATTCCCGGCTCCGGCGCCGCTCGGACCATTGCGACTCTAGGATGAAGCGCGATCGCGTCCTCATCCGTAGGATCCATGCGGACGTAGCCAACCGCGACGTTGAACCGGTCACCAGACGGACGGCTCCGCACCACCTTCGCCTCGGTGTGGATGGCGTGCCCCTCCACGTGGAAGTCCAGTTCCAGGTCGGTGCCGACCTCCAGGGCCTTGGAGAGCTCCAGGATCATCCCCCCGCCGCTCAACTCGACCGCGCGGGCTTCCCCGAACTCGCCCTCGGCAACCGCCCAGGCGACCTCCAGGTCCACGTCAAGGCGGATGAACTGGCGCTTCTGCGGCTCGGGAATGTCCTGGGTCCAGCGCACCCGTTCCGGCTGCAAGGCAACCAGGATACGACGCCCGTCCGGCGCGGTCTCCATGTCGTCGATGGCGGCGCGAAAGATGCCCATCTCAGCGCCACGCAGGTAACGCACGTTCACCATCACGCCGGGTCGAAACAGAACGGCATCCTCGGCCCGACGCGGTGCCTCGATGCGAATGCGGCTGCCGTCCGATGAATAGACTCTGGTGGGGATGAAATCGGAGGCGCGATCGCCTCCAATGTCGAGCAGCACCTGCTCGCTGGACATCAGGTCCGCGACCGGCTTGCGGGATCCAAACATGTTCCTATTGGCTTCGATTCCCAATCCCGGGTTCCTCCGCCATCAGAGGAGAAACCGCGCCGCCAAAGGAATCCTGCCCTGACCGATGATTGACGAGCTGCCGCAAGGCGCCATCCTTAACGACAAGTTCCGCATCCTCTCGCTCATCGGGAAGGGGGCCACCAGCCGCGTCTATCTCGCCCGGGACCTGGGGGGCGTGGGCCAGTACTGGGCCGTCAAGGAGATCACCACCCACCACCTGTCCCCCGAGGACGCGCGCGCCATGGCCGCCTCGTTCCTGCGCGAGGGCGCGTTCCTCGCCGAGCTGAACCACGACGGCCTCCCCAAGGTCCACGACTACTTCGAGCTGGGCCCCGCGTACTATCTGGTGATGGAGTGGATCGCGGGCCAGACGCTGCTCACCGCCTTTGAGGAGCGCGGCTCGCCCTTCCCGGTGACCGATGTCATCACCTGGGGAATGGACCTGTGCCGCATCCTCGGCTACCTGCACGCCCTGGAGCCGCACCCCGTCGTGGTCGGCGATCTCAAGCCGGGCAACATCATGCGGACTTACGACGGCAGGCTGAAGATCGTGGATTTCGGCGTGGCACGGTACGCCAAGGGGGTGCGCATGGAGGGCGGCTATACCTTCGTGACCCCCGGCTTCTCGCCGCCCGAGCAGTACGAATCCCATAGCCTGGACACCCGCAGCGACATCTACGCGCTCGGCGCCACCATGTACTATCTCATGACCGGCCAGGACCTTGAGCGTTTCAAGTTTCAAGTGCCGCCCTTGCGCCGCTTCGTGCCCACGGCCTCGCCCCAGATCGAGGAGCTGCTGCAAAAATGTCTGCACCCCGACCGCACCGCGCGCAACATCGAGGCCGGCGCCTTGCGGCGCCGCCTGCAGGGCACTCTGGACGCAGAGAACGCGCGCCCGCAGCCGGCCCGGGAAGCCAAAGACATCCTCTCCTCACTGTACGAGGGCAAGCGCCGCAACGTGCAGGGGATCCGCGAAAGCCTCACGGAAAATTAGAGCCTGTTGCCAGACAGGCGGCAATACGCTGGAGACCGTTCAAACTGGGGAGGGAGGCTATGCCGACCCTGCCTTGAAAACATGGAGCAACGATCAATATGGAATGCGTGAAATGCGGACATCAGAATCCTGACGGGCAGGGCAATTGCGCCGTGTGCGGCCTCGTCCTGGCCACCATCGAGCAGACGGAAGGCGGCGCCGTGCACCCGGTGTACGACCGCTACGTGGCCATCCGCAAGGCCTGCGAGGCGGCCGGCGGCGGCGGGCCCATGGACGCGTTCAAGCGTTTCCTCGACGAGACGTCCTTCAAGATGGCGCAGAAGGAGCAGGAGATCCGCGAGATCGACATTCCGCCCGATGCCATGGATGGGCTGCGCGAGGAGCTTGAGGTCGGTTTCGAGGGCATCGACCTGTATAACCAGTCGCTGATCCAGTTCCGCCAGTTCTCCACCACCTCGGATCCCAATTTTCTGCGCAACGGCCTGGAGCTGGCCTGGCAGGGCAACGAGCGGATCAATGAAGCGCGCCGCATCAACCGCCGCAACCGCGCGTTGATGGAGGCCGAGGAGCCGGCCGGCACCGAGGGCTGATGTCCATGGACGTGGTTTCGCTGGTCCGGGCAGGCCAGTTCATCCTGACCGACTCCGCCGTCGAAACGCGCGTCGCCCACGAGTTCGGGCTGAAGGTCGACCCCCAGATCGGCGCCGCGCGCCTGGTCCAGGATCCCGCGGAGGAGGCGGTGCTGCGCCGCATCTACGGCGGTTGCCTGGAAGTCGCGCGCACCGCCGGACTGCCGGCCATCATCGGCACCCCCACGTTTCGAGCGGGCCCCGACAGGCTGGAAAATGAAACAGCCATGCGCTGGCTGAATGGCGCCGCGGTGGCGCTTCACCAGGACATCCGTCGCCGCTCGCACGCATTTATCGCCGGGGTAATCGGGCCGCGCCACGACGCCTACCAGCCGGAGAGAGCGCCCAACAGCGCCGAGGCGCGCCGCTACCATGCCGCCCAGTGCGAGGCGCTCGCCCGGGCCGGCGCGGACCTCCTGTTCGCCGCCACCTTCCCCGCCTTCCAGGAGGCGCGCGGCGCCGCCTGGGCGATGGCCGGCACGACCCTCCCCTACGTGGTGAGCTTCGTGCTGCGCGGGGACGGCCGGCTGCTTGACGGCACCGCGCTCTACGACGCCGTCGCGCGCATCGACGAGGAAGTCTCCCCACGCCCGGCCTGGTTCTCGGCCTCGTGCGTGCATCCCGCCATCATCGCCGAGGCGCTTGCCTCGTCCAATGCCAGCGGCGTCGCGGGTCAGCGCCTGCTGGAAGCCAGGGTGAACGCCTCGCGGCTGGCACCGGAGGCACTGGCCAAACTCGACCACCTCGACTCGGAAGATCCCGAGACGCTCGCCGACGCCACGTTTTCCCTGTATACCCGCTTCGGGCTGCGCGTGCTGGGCGGTTGCTGCGGCACCGACGACCGGCACCTGCGGGCGCTGGCACGGAGAATGGCCGCCACCGTCCCAAAATAAAAAAAGGAACCCGACCGGACTCCCGTTGCGACACTTAGAATCCGACCGGCTTTTCCATCGGAAGATTCCTCAGAATTTCCGGCATGGTCGTCTTATCGTGGCTGCTCCACTTGGTGCTGCTGTAATACACGGTGGTTTTCCCGCTGTTCTGCGGATCGGCGTTGATGGTCAGCTGCAAGTCAAACTCGTCCTTCGGGCGCGCCATTTTCTCCACTTTACAGGCGGTGCGCACGTCCCGGCGGTCGTGGGGAAATTGGAAGCGCAGCGCGGTGTCCTTGGCGTCGTAGTAGAACAATTCCACCACGTGCTTGTAAATGGATTGGGCCTTGTCGTTCACGCCAAAATTGTCTTCGCTGGAAAACACGTAGAAGTTGAACTTGTCGGTGTCGCGCTGGGGCATCTCGTCGATCCAGAGGCGATCCACCAGCAGCGGCGAGGGCGCGGCGGCCTCGGTGGGCGGCGGGGTAAACGCCTCCCGATACCAGAGCGCGTAGGCAAGCCCGGCAATCAGCAGCAGCGCGGCCATTACGTACACGCCGGCCCCGCTCTTCTTTCTCTTCTCGCGGAGGAAGCGGATGTCGCGCGACTCGCTGCGTCCTTCCTCGACGTCGTTTTCGGCTTTCTCAGTCATCATGGCAACCTCCTCTTGGTCCCGGGGGTCCGAGACATTCGCAGGCGCCTCGGCGTCTTCCTCTTGGATCCAGCCTTCGGCGTCCTCCTCCTCGCCCGCACGTCCCGCCGGGCCGCGCCTGGACAATCAGGAAATGGTGGGCTTGAGCAGCTCCGATATCCGCACGTTCTCGTTCATGGCGCCGGGATTTGCCTTCACGTGCTCCACGAAGCGCTTGATGAAGCGCAACTCGGCCTCGGTGGGCTCCACGAAGTCCCCGCCGGACTCAAATCCGCCCTCCGCGAGCGGCCGCTCCCAGCGAACCAGGATGGGCACGCTGACGCGCTCGCCGTCCAGATCCATCCCCACCCCAAGCAGCATGCCGATGTCCCGCGGGAGGCTGGTGGCAATGCGCGCGCCCGACTCGCTGATGTCCACCAGGACGGCGGTCAAGGGCCGCGACGTGAGATAGAAGCTGGAACGCTGCATCACGCGAAAGCGCGGATGGCGACGGCGGTCAAGGCCGCTGGGCTGTGGGCTGGGTAGATCCGGCATTGCCCAATCCGTTCAGCGAACGGACAAGAACGCCTTCCAGCCTTGCGCTAAAGCTCCACCATCTTGTTCTGAATCGCCTTGATCACCGCCTGGGTGCGGTCCTTCACGCCAAGCTTGCGGAGGATGGAGGTGATGTGCGATTTCACCGTCTTCTCGGTAATGAACAGACAGGCGCCGATGTCGCGGTTGCTCTTGCCCTGGCAAAGCAGGGCGAGGACCTCTTGCTCCTTCTCGGAGAGCGCCTCGGTCTTCTCGTGCGGCTGGCTGGAGCGGGTCAACATCCCGGTGAACTCGCGGAGCACCTTGCGACTCACCTGCGGGGACATGGCCGAGCCACCCGCCCGCACCGTCTCCAGCGCGCGCGCAAGCTCGACGCCCTCGATGTCCTTGAGGAGATACCCCACGGCGCCGGCCTCGATGGCGCTCCGGATCTCGGTCTCGTTCTCCACCATCGAAAGAATGACGACCAGCGTGGCGGGATAGTGCGCGAGAATCTCTCGGGTGGTGTAGACCCCGTCCTTCTCGACGTGCCCCAGGTTGATGTCCATCAACACGACGTCCGGCTTCAGGGTGCCGACCTTCTGCAGCGAGTCGTCGCTGTTCTCGGCCTCTCCGACCACCTCGAATTCGGGGTAGTCGGAGAGCATGATGCGGATGCCTTTTCGCACCATCGGATGGTCGTCCACCAGCAGGATTCTCGTTTTGGGTGCGCTCATATCACTCGCTTGAAAAATTGTCGCCTATCCGGGAGCCCGGCGGTCCGGGAGCCCGGCGGTCCGGGAGCCCGGCGGTCCGGGAGCCCGGCGGTCCGGGAGCCCGGCGGTCCGGGAGCCCGGCGGGAAACGCGGCGGTTGGCCAGGCGCGTCACGCAAGGGGCAGGGACAGCACCAGCACGGGGTTGCCCGAGGGTTCGCGCTCCAGGGTACAATCCCCTCCCATCCCAACCGTCAGGCCCACCGCCACGCGCAACGGAAACCCTGATGCCGGTAGGCGCCGGAGCACCGTGGACCACTCCCCGTCCGGGGCCGTGAGCGCCGTCTCGAGGGTGACCTCATCAAGGTTTCCGTCAGGCCGCCAGATCCGCAGGCGGGGACCATCGGCCTGCACTGAGACGGTCCCCTGACGGTTGCCCATGCGCTGCATCTGGAAGGTGGCGTCGTCGAGGAGCCGCCCCAGGAGCTGCCGATCGGCCAGCACGGTGGCCTCCTGGCCGGCCTCCTCCCAGTGGACGCCGCTGTGCGTCCCGACCCAGGTTTTCAAGAACGAGGCGAGGGGGATCTCCTCGGCGTTGATTGGCAGCTTGTCGGTTGCCAGCCGAAGTCGGTCCTGCAAAAGGCGGAGCAGGGTCTCCAGCTCGCGCGCCAGCCCTTCCGCGTCGGCGATCATCTCCCGCACGCCCTCATCGGCGCTGGCGGAGGCGTAGACCGCCTGCAGGTAGGCGCGCAGCATGGAGGCGGGGGCGTACACGTCATGGTTGACGAAGCTCAGCAACTGGTCCAGGCACAGGTTGGCGTTGGGCACTTGAGGCGCCAGCTTCTTGCGGCGCAGGCTCTTTCCGGGCACGAAACCTCCCTCCTGGTGGCCAGATTCAGGCTGCATTCGCCGGACCGGCCACCCGCGCCTCTTGACACTCCGTGGGCGTATCATAATACTAGGAGGGTCCCCCCGATTGGAGAAGGAGATCTGCATGGCACACGAAGCGTCGGAGCCCCAGCCCACCTCCGGCGCTGCAAGTGCCGAGAGGCTCGATTCGCCGGATCACGGCCCGGCGCCGCCGGAGCAGAAGCCAACGTACTTTCCGTCGTGGCCGTTCAATCCGATGGTCATCTTCATCCGGCGCCTGGCGCACCTCGTGGTGTTTTTTCCGATCCTGCGCTGGCTCAATCCGCTCTACGTGCACGGGCGGGAGAACATTGACGGGCTCGAGGGGCCCTTCATTTTCGTGGCCAACCACTCCAGCCACCTCGACACGCCTGCCTTGATGCGGGCCATGCCGGCCGTGATCCGCCGCCGCATGACCGCCGCCGCCGCCCAGGATTACTTCTTCACTTCGTGGATCCGCGGCTTTTTCGCCTTCCTGGTGTGCAATGCGTTCCCATTTCCCCGCAAGGGGCGGGAGGGCATCGAGCGCGCCAAGTGGCTGCTGGCCAACGGCTGGCACATCATGCTCTACCCGGAGGGCACCCGCAGCAAGGACGGCTCGATTTCGAAGTTCCGCCCCGGGGTCGGGCTGATCGCCTGCGAGTCGCAAGCCTATGTGATACCGGTCGCCCTTCTGGGGATGGGTCGCGTCCTGCCCAAGGGCAACCCGCTGCCCAAGCGTGCTTCCGTGGAGCTTCGCATCGGCCAGGCCATGCGCTTCTCCCCCGACCAGGACCCCGTCGAAGCGACGGCCGCGATCGAGGAATCCGTGCGTCAGCTGACTTCCCCTGAAGGCATCGAGCTGGCCCGGGGACGCGTCCGCAAGCGTTGACTTCAAACTTTGTTGTCGGGCTCATGCTCATGGGCGCCCGCGAGGAACCCTACCTTGGCGCGGTCCTGGAGAGCCTGCGCGACGCTGTCGACGTGCTGGTGGTGAACGACAACAGCGGTCAGGAGAAATCGAGCAACCGCCGCACCCTGGAGGAGAGCGCGCTTTTCCGCAAGGAGCAGGTGGAAATCGTCGAGGCACCCTTCGACGGCTTCGCCAATGCGCGCAACCGCTGCCTGGAAAATATCCGCCAGCGATATTCCGACAAGGCCTGGATCCTGGTCGTGGACTGCGACGAGGTCCACGGCGCGCAGCTTCCCCACCTCACCCGCGAGGTGGCGCCGGCGCTGCCGACCCGCGTGGGCGTGGTGGACGGATACTTCGTGCAGTTCATGCAGTCGTTCGATTATTTCAT
>VGFD01000218.1 GCA_016868975.1 Armatimonadota bacterium
AACGCAGCCGTTCGGCGCCAACCTGGGCGGCGGCCAGACGCCGGGCATCATGAAATTGTCCAGCGACTACAACATGGCGAAATCCCAGGGCGCGCAGTTGCGGCCGGAAATCGAGCAGCAGGTCATCCAGACGTTGACCGGCGCGGGCGTTCCGGTGGGGCAGCAGCCCCAACCCGTCGGCACGCCGGCCGGCGGGGAAGCGCCTCCCCCCGAGGCGTGAATTGCAGCCAATGGGTGGCTAAATTTCGGCGGTTGAAGCCGCTGGCTGGCTAAATCACGCCAGCGCCTGGCCGACGTCCACCATCACCCGCGGATCGCGCAGCATGCGTCCGTGGGTGTTTTTCACGGGATCGATGTAGGGTTCCAGGCGCACGCCGGGCATGGCCGAGGAGGACCAGGGCACGAATCCGTCCCCCTGCACGGTCATGGTCCCATCCGGCTCCAGGGTGGGCACTCCGCCGCCCACGAAAATTCGCACGCCTTCGGTGGCCGCCTTCTGGGCAAACCAGCGGGAATTCAAATCGTGCAGAAATGGATTGCCGATAATCCCGTCATTTTCTTCCGGTGGTTGGTCGACGCGCAGGTCTCGCAGCGCAGCCATCACGTCCGGATCCGAGTTGGGCGGGAACACCGGAATCCCAAGGTGCTCTCGCATCCACAATTCGGCATTTGCCTGGATGGAGCCGTGGTTGGGCGGCGCCATCATGAAGAGTCTCCCGACCCGGCGTCCGCCGCGATCGATGTAGAGCCGCGTGTCCAGCCCGCCCATGCTGTGCGCCACCACGTCGATCTTCTCGTGGCCGGTGGCCCGCGCGATGGCTTCCAGCGCCTGCTCCAGTTCGTCGGCGTTGCGCGCGGCGCTCTGCCACGGCTTTGAGAAATCGAGCTTGAACAGCTTGCCGTCCGGGTCGAGCGCGGGCGGCTGGGTACCCTGCAGAGTGCCCCCGACCGCGTTGATCCCATCACCGTGCAGGTACGTGTTCATGGTCTCGAACACGTAGGCACCGCCGTTGTAGCCATGCACGAAGAGCACGGGACGCCTGAGGACGGGCGGGGGCGGCAGCGAGTCGGCAATCGGCGCCGGCGGCGTGGTCGGGGTGACGTCGCCGGAGTCGCTGATGGCCCCAAGGAAGGTGTCCTCGATGAGCGGCTCGGGCGCCATGGCAAGCGCCACGGGCCCTGAGGCCATTCGGGCCGGCGCGTGAATCGGAAGCGATCCCAGCGGCGTAAGATTCATCGACTCCCTCCAGCATATCCATGGTGGGACATCCCCGACAAACTCGCAACCAACGGAATGTAAACTTCCGGCATGTTCACAACCACGCTGTAGAAAGCCGGCCCCCGGCCCGTTATCCTGGCCGCGATGCGCATCGAGTCACTTCGGCCCATCCCGACGCCGCCGCTCCGAAGACCGCTCCCGCGGGAGGGCGACGCGCTGTCCCTCATCATCCCCGGCGCCGAGGACCTCCAGGTGGACGTCGACCCCGCGCTGTGGACCGCCGTCGGCAACGGCCGCAAGGCCCTGCCCGGCGGCCTCGTGGAAGTCGACCTGGGATTCGGGCGGGTCCGCCGCGACTATCCCGACGGCCGCCAGACCATCGACGGCACCAGACGGCTGGGACAGCCGGTCCACCGGGTGCGCAAGCCGGACGGCGTCGAGTCGTGGCAGATCGACTACTCCGCCGTCATGCAGTCCATGCAGGCCGACCTCAACGGCACGGACCGCGGCGGCCCGCTCCGCGTGGAGCAGCTGGAGGGCGCGCGGGTGCTGCGCTACCCGACCGGCGCTCGCAGCAACGAGTACACGCGCCTGGAAGTCGAGGGCCGCGGCGCCTTCCACCTCGCCAGCGACGGTCCGCTCTCCCGGGAGCTGCTGCAGAATATGGCACAGGCCATTTTGGAAGCCCCGCCGCGCGCGTTCGAGAAAATTCCGCTGATGTTCGTCCTTGGAGAATTGGGCGGCTCGCGGGACGCCTTCCACCGCCCCATCGGAGAGGTGGCCGGCTTCGCGCAATATCAGTCCAAGACGTTGTTTTTCGCGCGTGAGCGGCTCGCCACGCTGGCCAGCGCGAAGGAGACCATGTGGCACGAGGCCGGGCATCTGTTCGACCGCGACCATCGCGCCTCGGAAACCTTGAAGGACGAAAAGCAGGTTCCGATTTTCGGCTACGGAAAGCTGATCATGGAAGGCGCTAAAGTGGCGGTGGACGAGAGCGACTTCATCACCCGCTACGCCTCCACCAACGAGCAGGAGGATTTCGCGGAAAACCATCGGGCCGCGCTGGAAGCCCGAGAAAAATACAAACAGCAGCACCCGGACAGCGACTTCTTCACGCTCTCCTCCGGGGAAGTCGAGGCGATTCTAAAAGATTCGGGCTACGGCGAGCCTATCCGCCGCCGCATGGCCAGCATCGTGCGCATCTACCAGGAGGATGCTACCCCGGCTGCCACCCGCACTTCGGGCACATGACTTCCTCGAGGTCGATGGCCAGTTCCCCTTCGACGCCCTCCGCCTCATACACGAATTCGTGCGCGCAATTCTGACAGCAGAATTTGTACGAATAAACCACTTCTCGGGGACCGGCTGGCTCTGGCCGCAGGGAAATTCCTTCCCTGGCCGCCTCCCGCTCCGCCAGGCCCAGGGCGCTTGACATGAGCGTCTCCATGCGCCCGTGCAGCACGCGGATTTCTCCGATGGCGGCGCGCACGCGGTCCCACTGGCCCTCGCGCATGCCCTGGAGCGCCACGTCGAGATCCCCGAGTGCCTCCGCAAGCGACGCATACAGATCGGAGACTTCCGGATGCACGATCAGCGTGGCCGGCGCTTCGACATTCGCCAGCGCCTCGGCGGCGTGCGCCACCTCGGCCTGCATGGATGCCAGCGCTTGCGCGTAGTCGTCGCGCGAGACCTCCCCTTTCTCGTATGCGTCGGCGAGCGCAAAAAGGCGATCCAGCATTGCAGGGCTCCTTCCAAGCGAAAGGGCGGTCCCCCTTCGAGGACCGCCCCGCCAAATTTTGGAGATTCCTAACTTAGTGGTCCGCGGCGCAAGTCTGATCATGAATTGGAGCCCCGGGCCGCGGACCACTAAGCCCCAAATCGGTTTGATCGTGTCGCGCGACACGCCCGGGTCAGTCGTTGTCCCGTAAGGCGACGCTACTTGTGTCGCGCGCCACTTACGCGGATTCCGTCCACCAGTCCCAGGTCTTCTTCTTCTGGCCGTTCTGCACGTAGTCGGACTCCATGTCCTTGTGATTGACGTTGATCTCGGTGATTCCCAGGTCCTTCAGCGACTTCAGCTCGCCCTTCTGGGTCTGCGCGTCACCGTTGTCCTGCCACACCGAGAGGCCCTTCAGCTCATCGCCGCTCAGCTTGCCGCTGCCATCCTTGTCCAGGGTGGCGAGCTTCTCGTAGCCGTTGTTGTAGCCGCCGGCGTCACCGAACAGCTCCTTGCCGTTGTCGATCTTGCCGTTGTTGTTGGCGTCGTAGGCAAGGAGGCCGTCCTGGCCGGGCTTCATCCACTCGATCCTGTCCTTCTTGCCGTCGCCGTCGATGTCGAAGTCGACGCTGCCCTGGCGGTTGAACTGCCCGTCCTTCTTCACGTCGTTGTCGTACAGGTCGGCCTGGCCGTTGCCGTTCAGGTCGAGCACGATGGGAGACTTGGTCTTCTTGGCCTTCTCCACCAGGGAGGAGGCGCTCGACGTGTCGCCCGAGGACAGCGCCGAGCTGGCCTGCGCGAGGACTTTCTTACGGTTGGGGCCGGCCTTCTTGGAAAGCTCGGCGATCTCGGCCTGCACCGCCGCGGCCTGCGCGCCGCCGCCCTGCTGCGGGCCGCCCGCGAGGCCACCGGCCTGGACGAACGCGAAGGGGTTGCCGTCCGGGCCGATGCCCGCGAAGGCCTGCGCGCCGGGCACCCCGGCCGCCGCGAAGGGGTTGGCGCCGAAGGGCATCCCACCGCCGAAGGGCATCCCGCCGCCGAAGGGCATCCCCGGCATTTGGCCGCCGAAGGGATTCATTCCGTTTCCCATGCCGCCCATTCCCATCATGCGGCTCATCATCCCAATCATGACCATCAGGAACTGCATCATCGTCGCGCCCTGGCGATCGAATCCACCGCCAAGCTCTGCGGAGGGGGCGAAGCCGTCCGCCCCAAAAATTCCGGTGGGATTCGCGAACCCTGGGAACCCTCCCACCTGCGGCTGTCCGAGAAGTCCGCCAATCTGCGAACCGAAAGGATTGATCCCGAGCATGTTCATCCGACACTACCTCCCCGTCACTCTCCAGGCTCCAATGCCTCGTGGAGATGACTTCCTGACGATGGCACCCTCGATTCACGGGGATTTTGTTACGGATTCCTAACCAATATTGCCAGATGTTAATTCCGGGTGAACAGAACGTTAACTTCCGACCGGTCGAACCGGGACTCGGACTCCGTTCACCACGATCCACCCCTCATGCTGCTCCACGGTGCCCGCTTTCTGGGGGACAGGCGGCTGATAGGCGTCGAGCGGCGCCAGCGCGAGCACCTCTTCTCCCGTCCCCACGTACAGGATTCCGTGCGGACCGAAGATCGGTTCGCCGTTGACCCGCAGGCCCGCCATCCCCCAGGTGGCGGCGCCGTCCACATCCAGCCCGCGCAGGCCGCCGTTCCCAAGGGACACGACCACGCCGCCCAGGGGATTTCCCACCACGCGAGCCGCGACGTCGTCCAGGGGCCGGGTCCAGCGCGGCTTGCCGTGCGCGTCCACCGATACGACTGAATGCCCGGAGCAGGCGTACACGTTCCCCTGGCCATCCAGCGCGGGGCGGCTCTCGACGCCGCTCGGCGGGGCCGCCGGCACGCTCCACGCCTCAACGCCGCGGGCATCCAGCTTGCGGAGGAAGCCGTCGCGCGTCTGCAGGTACACATTGCCGTCGGCGTCGACCGCGGGCTCGCCGCACAGATCCCCGAAAATCGGCTGTCGAAGCTTCTCGAACTGGTCGTAGCGCCACTTCTCGCGTCCGTCAGGAGCAAACGCGATCAGCGCGTCGTTGGCCGTCACATAGTGGATGGTACCATCGGGTCCGATGGTGGGAGGCGCTTCGCGGCGGGCCGGGGTCTGCGACCGCGTCCACAAGACCTCGCCGTCGCGCGGATCGAGTGCGTAGAGGTGCAACTTGTCGGTGACGTAGCACTGGCCCTCGGGGCCGACCGCGCAGGCGGGGTTCAGCGTCTTCGATGGTTTCGCGAGCCAGCGGCGCGTGCCGTCCGCGTCGAGCGCCTCGACCTGCCGCGCGCCCACCGCGTGGATGGCGCCCGAGGGCGCGGCCGCCAGCCGCACCGGTTCGCCGTCAACGGGCGTCTCGCCGTCCCAGCGCGGCACGCCGGCCTCGGACAGGCGGTGCAGCCGCGGCCCCCATCCGCCGACCCACACCGATCCGTCCGAAAGGCACGGCATCGCGCGCGACTGTTGCGAGGGGAAGCGCCACAGCACGGCGGGCACGCCCGGGCCTGAGGCGCGGCGCAGCAGGCGGGTCGCTTCGCTGATGTCCATGCCGAGCGTGACCCGATCCACCGGCCCGTTTGAGGACGGCGGCGGGGCGCTCAACCGTGGGGTGAATGGTTGCAACGATACGGGCACAATCAAGGCGCCGTTATCGTAACCCGCCCCGCCCTTGAAGTTGTGAACTTAATGATAATAATTGTGCAGCGTCGTGGAGAGCCGCTCGTCAGCGCCCATGGTGGCGCCCATCACGAGTCCGTCGTTGTTGCCCCGAAGCTGATCGGCCGACGCATAGTTCACCGAGCCGGACAGCCCCGGCACACGCGCTGATGCCCAGCTTGTCGCCGATGGATTCAAGGTGTTTTTCAGGGCGCGGCGGTAGCCTGGAGGTATGATTTCCGCGCTGGGTCCGAGCCTGTCCATCGGGTTGCCGACACCCGGCGTGGTCCGCGCTGCCGCTCCGCTGGATCGCGTGGAACTCGGGAACTCCACCCCGCCCGCGATGCCGGCCAACAGCTACGCGTGCGACGGAGTCCGCGGCGGCGGCCCGCTTGACGTCCCCGCTCTCAAGGGTTGCGGCGTCTTCACGATGAGGCTGTCGAAACCGTCCGCCGAGGACGCCATGGTGGCGGCCGGCGTGGCAATGGCCAGCGGCCGCCGCAGCGTCTACCTGGTGGACGACGTGAAGGAACTCCCCTGGTTCTTGCGCGAGGCCGACCGCGCGCTGCCCGGCCAGGTAACCATCGCCAGCGTGCCGCCCGCGCGCCTGGACACGACGCCCCGCCCGCTCCCCGAAGTAAGCGGCCCGCCGCTGGAGACCTTCATCGGCTGCCTGATGTCGGGCCTGAGCGAGGCGCAGTACCAGGAAGGGCACGCGCACCTGCAAGCGATTGACGCGGCGCTCGGCACCGGCGCGAACTACTGCGAGGGGCTGCTGGTGAAATCCACGTCCACCTTTGACGCGCCGGCCGACAGCCTGCGCCTGGACCTCGACGCCATACGCCGGAGCAAGCGCTGCGTGTTCTACCTCTTCGACGGCAAGCCGCGCCCCTCGGGCATCTGGGTCGAGGCGGGCGTGGCGCTGGCGCTCGACAAGCCGTGCACGTTCCTGGTCCCCGACCGCAAGGCGCTGCCCCCGTGC
The DNA here is from genome assembly GCA_016868975.1 of Armatimonadota bacterium. Lineage (GTDB taxonomy): Bacteria > Vulcanimicrobiota > Xenobia > RGZZ01 > RGZZ01 > VGFD01. The sequence continues at coordinate 6,623 of VGFD01000218.1, forward strand.
CTGCAAAACCCGCCGGGCAACGTCCGCGTGATCGAATACGGGAACCACGGGTCGCTGCTGGCGGGACTCAAGGAGTCGCCCGCGCGCTGGCTCTGAGCTTGTGGCATAATATGAAATGATGCCCTGGATCTGGCTGGCCCTTGCGCTCCTCTCGCTCCTCGCGGGCTACGCCTTCGCCGTGTGGCGCGTGTACCGTGGCTTTCCCACGGTCCGCGTGCGGCTTGGGGACGAGCGCGTCGAGGTGGCGCCGGTGGCCCGCGCCGACGGGTTCGTGCGCCAGGACATGAAGCGGGGATCGCTGCTGGTGCCGTCCGGCGTGGGACAGAAGAAAGTCGCCGAGGAAGGCGAGCGCTCGCGCGTGTCGTGGAAGGACAGGGCGAAGGTGGCATCCGTCCAGGTGACCGTGCTGCCGCGGCGGGAATCGTCGCTGCACTTCTTCGCGCTCCCCTGGGCAAAGCCCGACGGCTTCAAGGTGCTGGAGCGGGCACTGCGAGCGAAGTTCAGCTTCATGGGCGTGGTCATGCGCAGCGTCCTGGTCAAGGGGCAGACCGACGTGTCGTTCGCCCGGGTGGACCTGGGCCCGCTGCACGGCTTCCTGCGGCGCGGCTTCCAGCACTTCCAGGGCGAGCCGCGCAGCGGGGCGCGCGTGCACCAGTTCGACCTGTTCGACGCCGAGCACCACTACAAGATCGACTTCCTCAGCTTCCACGAGGCGCTCACCGACGAGCAGGTGCTCACCTCGCTGGCCTCGTTCATCCCGCCCAGGTGACACAATTTCCATACATTCCGCGGCCCCTTGCCATGATGGCGCCATACAAGTAGCCATACAAGTAGAATAGGGCGCGTCAGGTAGCAAATTGAATGCGTCCCCCTTTCCGGGGGAGGCGGGGGGTTTCAGCGTGTTCTCTCTCTTCAAGAAGGCAGACACCCAGGATCGACGCCAGTTTGGACGGGTTTCGGTGCCGAACGGAAAGGTGAAGGCCTCCGTCCACTCGCTGCGGCAGCGGGAGCGCCTGAGCGTCCAGGTTCTCGAATTGAACACCGACGGTGTCCGCTTCGTTGGGGATGCGCTGCACGGCACCTTGATGAGAGGCGAGGTCGTGGAAGTCTCGCTCGCGTCGCCGGACAAACCTCAGGTCATCGTGTCCGGCGAGGTCAAGTGGGTCACGGCAAAGGGACGCGAGTTCGAGGGCGGCATCCACTTCGACCACGTGGGTGATGCGGAGCGGCAGCGCATCCGCGGCATGATCGCCTCGATGACTTAGTGGTCCGAGCGGTCCGCGGCGCAAGTCTGATCATGAAATGGAGCCCCGGGCGCGGCCCACTAAGCCCCAAATCGGTTTGATCGTGTCGCGCGCCACGCCCGGGTCAGTTGATGTCCCGTAAGGCGACGCTACTTGTGTCGCGCGCCACTTAAGTGGTCCGCGGCGCATGTCTGATCAACACGGGTGGCCGCTTCTTAAGGTTCTCTAATCTCTACAGGGTGTTCAAACGAGACCGGATGATGTACCATCAACTCAACCGATCGACCCATCTCCAACACCCGCGTTAGGCTGGCGCGGGCGGGGAGAAAAAAACGGGGGAGGACCCTAAATGCTGCGCAAGATTCTCGGACTGACCCTTGCCCTGGCCCTCGCGGTACAAGGCGCGGCCTTCGCGGCCGGCGCCGGCGAGTCCGGCGGCACCACCACGACGACGAACTCCACGACGACCAGCACTTCGAGCTCGACGTCCAGCTCGACCTCGAGCTCCACGAGCCAGACCTACTCGTCCTCGACCTCCACCTCGTACAGCACGAGCTGGCTGGCGGACAAGTACGTCGGCGACATCTACCTGGGCAAGCACGTTCGCGGCCGGGCCTACGAAACCGGCCGAGGCAGCGCGCAGGTTGGCTGGATCAACTACTACGAGAACTGGAACACCCGCTCCACCCTGGAGCTGCTGACCCAGGGTCCCAACCGCACGACCTCCGGCGAC
>VGFD01000219.1 GCA_016868975.1 Armatimonadota bacterium
GTCCCTTGAGCGCATCCAGCACGCCGAGCAGCACTCGGTCCTGGTTGGAGTAGATGTCTTTCAGAAGCGCAATCCATTCGCCGCGGAGGCCTGAGCAGCCCAGCGTCTCGAGGCCCTTCTGGTGGGCCAGCGCCTGCACCGGATCGCGGCTGCCGGCCTGCAGTTCCATGATGGCGGCGCGCATTTTTTCTCGCGCGCCGGCGTCCGGCTGGGCGAGAATGTGCGCCAGCGGCTTGTCGAAGTCCACCTGTACCCCGTTCGATCCGTGCAAGGCCAGCACGTGTCCGAGCGCTTCCGCGAAGGGGACGTGCTGCTGCTTTTGCACCAGCGCGAGATCGTTGACGGCGCGCTGCATGCTTCGACTGGTCGCCTGCTGCTGGAAGGCGATCAACTGCGCGCGGCGTTCCTCGCGGCCCGCGGTGCTGGGGGCCTGGGCAATGTGCGAGAGGACCGCGTCGAGCGTGCAGTAATTCGGCTGATACTGCTGGCGTTGCGGGTCCACGGAGCGGAGCGCCACCGCGTGCGCGGCGATGTCGCTCACCTCGACGTGATGCGCGTCGGCCGCAGCGATGACGGCTTTCAAGTCGCCAAGCGCGGTGCGACGGTTCGTGACTCCCAGGTCGTTGAACGCTTTGAAGCCGGCTTCGCCATCGGCGCGGCCCTTAAGGGCATCCAGCATGCCCAGCAGGGTGTCGTCTTCGCCGCTGTAGGTTTCCGCAAGAAGTTTCTCGTAGGCCGGCCGCAGCGCGGTGGTCGGGCATCCCAGCGCCTCAAGGCGAATCTGGTGCTCGAGGGCCTGTTCCGCGGTTCGTCCAGACCGCTGCAGGCCGATGAGCGCCTGGCGCATGGCTTCGCGCGCGCCGGCATCCGTCTGGCTCATGACGTGGCTGAGTACTCTTTTCAGATCCGTGCCACGACCGGAATCGGCTTGGCGACATGCGCTCAAGTGGCCGAGGGCTTCGGCGAGCGGGATTTTTTCCGAGAGTTTCTGCGCGGTGCGCAGGTCGCTCCCCGCCTGATCAAAGTTGGAAACAATCGCGTGCATCGCCTGGAACGCGGCGAACTCGTCGGCCACCCGAGCCCTGCCCTGCAATGCGTCGAGCGCCTTGAGGAGCCCGCCGTCGTAATACGCGTCGGTATTTTTGAGAAACCCCGTGACTACTCCGCGGATCGTCAGCCGCTCGCCGTCCGCGCATGGGAGCGCTTCGAGCCGACGATCAAATTCCAGAGTCTGCGCGGCGTCGCGGCCACCCTGTTGTAGCGCCAGCAGCCGGGCGCCCGCCGCCGAGCGATCCGGCGCGGCGGCGACGTGCTCGAGCACGCCTCTCAAGCTGCAGTAGGTACGGTTGTAACCGTTACGATTGCGATTCGGATCCACTTTGCGGAAGGCCACGGCGTGCGTGCCGCTTTCCACCAGGGGCATGCCCGGCACAGCGAGCATATCGCGCAGATCGTTCTCGGCTTGCTCGGGGGTAGTGACCTTCATCAGCGCCAGGAAGGCGCGGTAGCCTTCCTCGGCGTCCTTGCGGCCCTTCAGCGCATCGAGCGCGCTCAGCAGGTGCCCGTCTTCATAGGTGCCGCGCTCGGCCAGCACCAACACGAGAGCGGAGCGCACCGCGGTGGCGGGACATCCCAACGCCTCCAGGCGCTTCTCAAACTCGAACGCCTCTTTCGTGTTGCGCCCGCCCACCTGCAGACCGACAATCGCCTCCACCATCGCGCGCGGGTTGGACTGGGCCGCCACGTGCTCCATCGGCTTGCGCAGGTCAGACGTCGCGCTGGGATTGTTCGACTCCGCCTTGCGGAACGTCCCCAGGAACTCCAACACCTGCTCAGCGGGAATCTGCGGATGGGCGTCAATAACGCTCTGCAGCAGCTCCAGATCGGGGGCCGCCCGCGCAAAATCGCCGCAATCCGCGGCCAATCTCTGCAGGTACTCGAACTCTCGAGCGGTGTTGGCGCGGCCTTGCAAATGATCGAGCGCCATGGTGACCTCGGAGTCAAAGGTGGCCACTACGCTGGCGCGAATCACGCCGCGCTCGGCAGCCGTGCAGCGCAGACTCTCCAGACGGCTAGGCAAGCGCCCTGAAAAAGTGCTGGAAAGGCGGGAACCCGTTCGCGTCCTGGGGGTATGCGGGTCAGGCGCGATCGGGTTCCCAGGCTGAAGAGATTTGAGAAGTGTCTCTTCTGAGTCCTTCACACTCTGGTAGTAATTTAAACCAACGGTTGGCGGACCGGGATGCGAACCCCGCCGATGATGATCCACTCGTCCCCGACCTCGATGGTGGGCCGCGGCCCTTTCGCCGTTCCCTGGAGGTCCTCGATGCGCTGCTCGAAAGTGCGGAAGCGAATCGCCATCAAAGAGCCGTCGTTGCTTCCCGCGTACACCGTCCCGTCTGGCCCGACGCACGGATCGCACATGATCCCTTCCGAATAGTCGGACGGGGTCTGCTGCGACCACGCCACCTTGCCGTAAGAGGTGAAGGTCCAGATACGGCGCTTCGTGTCGCGCGTCACGATGCTGCCGTCGGGCGCCACGCGGGGCGTGGTGGCGAGCGTTCCGGGCGTCTTGCACGACCAGCGCTCTTCGCCGTCGGCATCGAAAGCGCGCATGGTGCCGTCCCAGGAGGGGACGTAGATGGTGCCGTCGGACAGCACCGCGAGGCCTGCGTTGCGGGCCGGGCTGGCGGGGGTAGCCCAGCGGACCTTGCCGGTTGCGGGATCGAGCGCCTCCAGCGACTTCCAGCGAGTCATGAGGATGGAGCCGTCCGCGCCGCGCGCGACCTCGGCGTTGAAGCCCTCGTGCGTGTCCTTTGTCCACAGGGATTTCCCGCTGTTGGCGTCGAGCGCGTGCAGGGTGCCGAAAAGGTCGCCCACGACGACGCGCCCATCAGTCACCAGGGGACGCGCCTTCACGCCGCCGCGCGTTTCGGCGTGCCACTTCTCGTCGCCGCGGGGGGTGATCGCGAAAACTTTGTTCGAGCCGGCGCCCACATAAATGGTGCCGTCGGGGCCCACAGTCGGCGCGCCGCCGCTCCACCCCATGCCCAACCGCCATTTCTCCGCACCATCCCCGCTCAGGGCGACCAGCTCGCCCTCGTTGTTGCCCACGTACACGGTGCCGTCCGGCCCGAACGCGGGCGCGGACATCACGAAACCGGCCGGCTTCTTCCACTTCAACGAGCCGTCCGGATTGAACGCGTACAGGTGGTGGTCGCCGCATCCGACGTACACGGTCTTGTCGGGGCCCACGGCGGGCTCGTACATCCAGCCGTCGCCTTTGAAGCGCCACACGGTGTCGGGCTTGTGCAGCGTGGTGTCGTGGATGATGCGCGCGGCGTCGTCGAGGTCGACGCGATCGACCGGATCGGACGGCGCGGGCGGAGGCGCCGCCGCCGCATACCGCTGGACCGCGTGGGCCAGGTTGAACGAGACTTGCATGGCGGTGACATCATGACATGTGGCGCGCCGCCACATGTTGCGGGGATGTTGCCGTTCAGGCGGCCGGCGGCCGTTAGAGTCAGAACAGCTCCAGCTGGCGCGCGCCGGGGCGCTCGAAGGCGTCCACCGAGAGGTCCTTTCCTCCGTCGGACAGGCCCGCCTTGCGGCAGGCGATTTTGAAGAGCGCCTTGATCTGGTCTGCGTAGGCGCCCTCGCCGCGCATGCGCGTCTTGAAATTCGGATCGTTCAATTCTCCGCCGCGCATAGAGCGGAGGCGGGACAGCACGCGCTCCTTGCGGTCCGGGAAATGCTGCTCCAGCCAGTTGGAAAATAAATCCTTCAGGCCGTAGGGCAGGCGCAGGGCGACGTAGCCGGCAAATTTTGCGCCCGCCTCCCGGGCAGCCATCGCCATGGCCGGTAATTCGTGATCATTGATCGCCGGAATAATCGGCGCCATCAGCGCACGCACCGGCACGCCCGCCTCGGAGAGCGCGCGGATCGCGGCCAGACGACGCTCCGGGGCGGCCGCGCGGGGCTCCAGCACGCGCGCCAGCCGCTCGTCGAGCGAGGTGAGCGAAATATTGACCATGGCCGCGTTATAACCAGCCAGCTCGGCATAAAGCTCCGTGTCCCGCGTCACGAGGTGGCTTTTCGTGATCACGCACACCGGATTGCGGAACTCCACCAGCACTTCCAGGCAGCGTCGGGTCAGCCGCAATTTTCGCTCGATGGGCTGGTACGGATCGGTCACCCCGCTCATCGCCAGCACCTGCGGATTCCACTTCCTGGATGACAGCTCTTCGCGCAATAACTGCGGCGCGTTTTCCTTCACCAGGATGCGCGTCTCGAAATCCAGTCCCGGGGAAAACCCGAGAAATTCATGGGTGGGCCGCGCGAAGCAGTAGATGCACCCGTGCTCGCATCCGCGGTACACGTTGATGCTTGCGTCGAAGCCCACGTCCGGGCTGTCGTTGTAGGTGATGAGCGTTTTCGAGTCGTCACGTAGAAACTGCGTGACCGGGGCCGGATCGTCGAACGGATCGTCGGCGTACTCGTTCACCTCATAGGCGATCTTCTCGAAGCGACCGCTCGGATTGTCGCTCGTCCCGCGTCCCTTGATGGGCGGCTGCATGCAGTGTACGTTCGACCACTTACAGTCGGTTCCTTCAGCCCCGAAAGCCAGTCCGCCGGTGACACTACACAGCGTGGAGTGTCAGCCCGTGACACTCCTCACCGTGTAGTGTCACGGGCCGAGCGAGGGCCTTACGGGTACTGCTGGGGCGCCTGGTTCGCAACCACGGTCAGCACCACGTCGTTGGCCGCGATGCCGTGTCCGAGCGCGTACATGGAGGCGAGGTAGGCCTGATAGGCGGACACCGGCGTGTTCGGATGGTCCGCGAACCGCTCGGCCTGGTCGAGCAGGCCCGAGGCCAGGCGCTTCTGACCGTACGAAGTGGCCTGCAGGGCGCGCGGGCCAAGCACCTTGAGCTGCTCCTGGGCCTTCGTGGCGGCTTCGGCCAGCTCGGCCATCAGCGCGTCGAGTTTTTCCTTCAGCTCGTCGGTCACGCCGCTGTTCGTCGCGGGCGGAGCGGTGGGAGCAACGGGAGCGGGCGCGGGCGGGACGGCCGGCGCGGGCGTGTTCAGCGCGGTCAGCAGCAGGACGTTGTCAATCGCGCCCGCGGTCAGGCCGGCCGCCAGCGCGGCGATCGCGGCGTGGTGGCACTCCTCGGCCAGCGCGGGAAGAGCGCTGATCCCAAGGACTTCCTGCATGAACTGGTCCTTGACCAGCGCGGACGCGGTGACCAGTTGCGGGCGCACCAGCAAGGGCGCAGCCACCAGCGCGTCGTGCATCTCGGGGATGGCCTCGTCAAGCGCCCCGAACAGCTCGGCAGCCTCGTCGCGCCGCGGCGCGGGGGCCGGGGTCGTTCCCAAAAGGGTTGGGCGAACACTGGAAATCATCGAAAAAAAACCTCCGGAGATTGTTGGACCTCGACGACGACGCCGAGCACGGCTGCACCGCGACGCGGTGGCCGGCCGCAGTATAGCACTCGCCGCCCCCGCCGATCGATCGCCAATGTTAACAGGCGGACACGGAGGGACCGCCAAACGTTCGCGCCCTGCCCGGAAGGCCTCGATTTACGACCCCCCCAGCTTGTCCAGGGCCTGCGGCCAGGACGTTTCCTGCCCGAATTTCGTGTCGGTGTAGCCCGACGGCGTGCCCCAGCGGGAGATTTCCAGCGTGAGCCCGTGCGCGTTGGGATATTCGTCGGAGTGTTCCTCGGCGATGACCGCCTGGCGCACCGCGTCTTTTACTTCCCTGGCGGCGCGGCGCAGTTCCATGTCCTTTACGCGGACGCTGGTTTGCACGCGGCCGGCGAAATCGTAGGCGTCCTTGTAGCCGGTGAATTCCTGGGTTTCCGAGGAGATGTCCTTGAGAATCCCCACATCGTCGGTCGTGTTGACGATGGCGCGGCCCAGGCGATCCACCGCGGCCACCACGCCGGGCACCTTCGCCATGTCGACGGCCGACATGGTGGGCAGCACCCCCTGCTTGGCTTCCGCCGAGCGCACGCCCAGCACGGCCAGCTCGCGCGGCTCCACGTTGATCTTCAGCATCTGCATCTGCTTGAGGTTCTTGAGCAGATTCGGATTGAGCAGGTTGGTGTAGTGCCAGCCGTCCACCCCTTCAGTCTCCTCGGAGGCGATAAGGTAGTCGGCGGTGTCTTTCAATTCGTGCGCCACTTCGGTGGAGGCCATCAGGCACGCGTCAAAGCCAAGCACGTCAATTTTCTTGCCGGTGCGGCGCTGGGCTTCCTCAAGGCCCTCGCGGATGTTCTTGAGATCCATCCAGCCGTTGTGGCTGTAGTCTTGCAGCGCGCCCTTCCAGCCGTCGCCGTGATCGCTGAGCACGACCATCACGTGCTCGGAGGGATAATTCTTGATGCCCCACTCCACAAAATCGGCCAGCGAAGCCGGGTCGGACATGTTGGTGGAGCCCAACTGCTGCAGCACCGGGGAGTTGATGCGGTTGGGATCGCCGTCCTTTTCCAGCATGTAGCGGGTCGCGCCCTTGCCCCTGCCCTCGTCGACCTGCGCGATGAGGTTGGTGTACGCGTCCGAGCCGACCGTCTCGATCTCGTTGATGTCGTCGAGCATGTAGGGCTTCAGGTCATTGTCGGAGGCTGAATACAGCAGCACGGTCCACTTCTTGTTCTGGGCGGCCGTGGTGGCTCCGTTGTTTGCCGGCGCAACGTTCATTCGATTGTCCCCTTATCTTTCTGCGATCCGCATGGTAGCCGTTCCATGCCATCCGCATAAGGGGCCGCATGTTAACAAAAGGTCAGAGCACGGTCTCAGGCGACCGATTCGAACTCTTCGCCGGGCCCCGCGCTCTCGTCGTGGAGCATGGCGAACGTGCTCTGGGCGCGCCTGAAGTTGGTGGCCGTAAAGCCCACCGGGTCGCCGTTCAGGTTCTGATTCTGGCTGGGGCGGGGCCCCGCCTGAACCGGGGCGCTGTCGTCCTGCAGCACGTTGTAGATCTCGCGCAGCGTCTTCTTGGCGTAGGGAGGCTCGTTGGACTTGATGTACTGCTGAATCTCGGTGTGCACCATGTTCTTCAGCCCGTTGAGCAGGCGCTTGTGCGCGGCCTGGGGATTTTCGCTGTGCGGCTGCTCGGAGCCGTTCGACAGGAGCCAGTAGGGGACGTTGTAGGCATTGCCGCCGGCCCCTTTGGCCTGGGGACGCAGCGTGGGCGGCAGCCACTCGGATCCCTGGTTGCGCTCCTGATTTTGCCACTCGACCTGGCCGCGACCCAGGCGGTGCAGCCCGCCGGCCTCCTGGCCATTGCGGCGCGCCTGGTTGGTGCGGCTGGCGCCGGACGAGGAGCCGACACTGGTGGTGTTTTCCGCGGTGGTGGCTTCGGCGTCGGAGTCACGGGCTTTTTCGGTCTCTTTGGACTTGTCGGTTTCCTTGACTTGCTGATCAGCACGCAGATGCTGGGTGTAACCCACCATCGATGACTTGTTCATCATATTGGCTGCATCATTTGCGCCGACCGACATGCCCACTAGCGGTGAGACTCCGTTCCTACAACGCCTCTCGCGAGGTCTGACACCCCGCTGCAACTATTTCCGTATCACTAGAATTTGTCGGGGTATCTACGAGCCGTTCGTTAATAGAATGCAACATCCATTACCGGAATGTTAACGGACGTGTCCGTTTTGTTACCTTCCGGCAGTCTTGGGTCAGGGCGCCCCCAGCGCCGGGTCAGCCGAACGTCAGCGCCGCACAACAAAAAAAGGCGGCCGCCACTCGGGCCGCCGCCTCCAATCACCGACCTGTACTACTAGATGAGCTGCTGGCCGCCGAAAGCGCCGCCCATGCCGCCGGTCGGATCCACGCCGAATCCGCCGCCGAACGGGTTGCCGCCACCGAAGCCGAAGCCAGGGGCGCCCACGCCGGCCGAGGCCAGCGTCTGCTGCACGAGCTGCTCCGTGGTGGGCTGCAGCATCGCGCCGGAAGCCTTGGCCTGCTGGTAGTCGACCATCAGCTTGGTGAGCGGGTCGCCCTGGAAGCCGCCCAGGCCGCCCATCGGGTTCATTCCGCCCATCGCGCCCATCGGGTTGGCACCACCCATGCCGCCAGCCTGGAGGCCCGCCTGCAGGCCCATTCCGAACGGGTTGGCGCCGCCCTGGCCGCCGCCGAAGGCCGCCATCGGATTCATTCCGCCGCCGCCGCCAGCCGCACGCTGCGCCTGGACCATCGCGACGTCCTGAAGCAGGGTGGCGTCCCAGTTCTGCTGGCCCATCGGGGGCTGCATCTGCGGGGGAGGAGCCTGCGCGGCCGGGGGAGGCGCGCCGCCGCCCTTGTCACCGCCGCCCTTGTCGCCGCCGCCGCCGCCGCTCTTGGCTGCCTCGGCCGGCTTCTTCTCGGCTTCCTTCTTCTGGGCCATGCGGATCTGGCGCGCAAACTCAACGAAATCAATGAGCTCTTCGAGCTGCTTCTTCAGATCCTGGATGTCCTTGTCTTTCTTGTCCTCGCCCTTGGGATCCTTGGGATCCTTGGGATCCTTGGGATCCTTGGGATCCTTGGGATCCTTGGGATCCTTGGGGTCCTTGGGTTTCTCGGTCTCGTCCGGCTTCTTGC
>VGFD01000220.1 GCA_016868975.1 Armatimonadota bacterium
GGATGTCCCCGGCGCAAGCCATCAAGAATCTCAAGCAGAAGCAGAGCGAGTTGCCTAAGGGCTGCGCGATTGTGGAATTTCTAGCTGGCGAGGCGCAGTTGTACATTTTCATCGTGACCCCGGAACGCCTTTCCGTGAAGCTGGTGAACCTGTCGCGGAAGTCTCTGACAGCCGACGTGCTGGCGCTGCGCCGCATGCTCAGCGGAGACGCGGCATCGGTGCGCGCGAGCCGGCCTGTCGCGGGGACGCAATCGGTTTCTCCGCAGGCGGTGCGTGCGCACTGCCACGCGCTTTACGAGAAGATCTTCGCGCCGCTGCTGGACGATCTGAGCGGGGTAGACACGCTGGTCATTGTTCCCAACGGCGTGCTGCACTATCTTCCCTTCCAGGTCCTGGTGACCGACGTCGGCAAGTCTGAATTTCTGGTGGATCGCTATGCCATCACCTATCTCTGCGAGGAGAGTTTCATGCGCCCCACGCCCACGGCGCGTGCCCGCATGGGGCGGCTCCTGCTGCTGGGCAATCCAGATGGGACGCTGTCTTTTGCCGAGGCCGAGGTGAAGAAAATCCGCGACCTTTATCCAGACTCGGACCTGCACGTGGGGTCGAGTGCGCGCAAGGAGCGCGTCTCCCGAGGCGGGAGTTTCCAGGGTCTGCACATTGCCTCGCATGGTGTCCTGGACGCTCAGGATGCGCCGGCGTCGTACATCGTGATGGCCGCGGAGGGCAATTCCCCGGGACGTCTCACGCTCCGCGAAGTCTGGGGACTCAACCTGGAGGGCGTCGATCTGGTAACCCTGTCGGCGTGTAGTACCGCGGTCGGCGAGCAAAGCGCCGGCGACGAGCTGGTCAGCCTGGAGAATGCCTTCATCTTCGCGGGCGCGTCCAGCGTGGTGGCTTCGCTCTGGAATGTTGCGGATGAGGCAACCGCGCTCCTGATGGAACGCTTCTACGCCAACCTCAAAAAAATGGACAAGGCCCAGGCGCTTCGCCATGCCCAGCTCGACCTGAAAAAATCCCACCCGGATCCGTACTACTGGGCGCCCTTCATCCTGGTCGGCAGTTGGCGTTAGCCGCTGATGCCAGTGGGAAGTGGCGCTGCACCGCACCATCAAGGAAGACCTGGTGGTGGTCGCGTGCGCGCTGGATTTCACGGCAGTCGCGATTCTGGTAACGTCCCAGCGTTAGGCCACGTCAGGTTCCCAGCATTACCCGAGGGGGCAGGCAGACGCGGTTTTTCCCCTGCTCCTTGGCCAGTTTCAGCGCGGCCTCGGCGGATTCGAGCAGGGTGTTGGCGTCGCGCCCGTGGATGGGATATTCGGCAACGCCGGCCGACACGGTGATGTTCATGGGCTCCTGCCCCTCGCGCATGACGAAGGGATTCTTCTCCACGTTGCGGCGCACGCGCTCGGCGGTCAGGAAGGCGCGCTGCACGTTGGACTCGGGCAGGATGAGGGTGAACTGCTCGCCGCGGTAGCGACAGGCCACGTCCGACGATCGCAGGGTGCGCTCCAGCACCCCGGACAGCTCGCGGAGCACGAAATCCGCAAAGACGCGGCCGTTCGCGGCGTTCACTTCCTGGAAATCGTCGAGATCGAGGAGGTCCAGCGCGAGGTGGCGGTGATAGCGGCGGGCGCGGTCGATTTCCCGGTCGAGAGCGCCGAGAAAGGCGTCCCGGTCATAGAGCTGGGTGAGGCCGTCGCGCACCGAGTCCTGCAAGAGGAAGTCCAGGGCGTCGGTTTCCACCAGCCCCACGCGCCAGGGGTTGGCCTCGAAGTGGAGCAGGAAGTCGAGCGCCGCCACCTGCAGCCCGGGGTCGCGGCCCAGCTTGCCCTTCAGGGCGTCCCGATGCTCGACGACGGCGCTCCACAACTGCCGTGCCTGGGGCGGGGAAACCCAGCGGCGCACCAGCACGTAGAAGGCCTCGGAGTAGAATGCGTCGTTGAGCGCGCTCTGACGATCGTCGAGAAACTGCTGTTCGTCGGCGGACAGGGTGTCTTCGCCGACCAGGCCGCGCAAGAGATGAAGGGACAGTTTCTGAGGTGGTTCCTGCACTGGCGGGGCCGGGTGGATTTCGGACAAGGCGAGCCCCCTACAAGTTTTTCGCGCCGCGCGCGGCGACAGGTCCGCCGGGGAAGGAGTTTCCGGCGTGAATGTGCTATCTTCATTGAACTTCAGGAGACTCCTCTCGCGTCAGAGAGTGGCCGGCCCCGTCCGGCCAGCGTTCCCAGGACCCTGGCGGGCTTTTTTTATTCCCGCGCCTGGCGGGCGCGCGAGTGAGCATCTGAGGTCCCCAGGTATCTGATAAAGTGCCCTGGACCCCCCATCTTCGAGGAGGAATCTTTGAAATTGAGCCAGACCGAGCGCTTCCTGTTTACGTCCGAGTCCGTCACCGAGGGACATCCCGATAAGCTTGCCGACCAGATTTCCGACGCCGTCCTGGACGCCGTCCTGGAGAAGGATCCCCGCGGCCGCGTGGCCTGCGAGGTCCTGGTGCACACCGGGTGCATCCACGTGGCCGGCCAGATCACCACGGACTGCTACGTGGACATGGCCCGCGTCGCCCGCCAGACGGTGCGCGACATCGGCTACATCAGCACGGACTACGGCCTGGAGGCCGACACCTGCGCCGTCCTCGTCTCCATCGACGAGCAGTCCGCGGACATCGCCATGGGCGTGGACCGCTCGCTGGAGAGCCGGCATACGGTCACCGACGAGGAAGTCGAGTCGCTGGGCGCCGGCGACCAGGGGATGATGTTCGGCTACGCTTGCCGCGACACCGCCGAGTTGATGCCGATGCCCATCACGCTGGCCCACCGCCTTTCCCGCCGCCTCGCCGAGGTGCGCCACAACGGCACGCTTCCCTACCTGCGCCCCGACGGCAAGAGCCAGGTGACGGTGCGCTACGAGGGCGGCAAGCCGGTGGCGCTGGAGAACGTGGTCATCAGCACGCAGCACTCCGCGGACTGGACCCTCGACCAGATCCGCGCCGACATCCTCAAGCACGTGATTCACCCGGTGCTCGCCACCGAGAAGCTTGAGATTCCCGGTGACGACAAGATCTACGTGAACCCCACCGGCCGCTTCGTGGTCGGCGGCCCGCAGGGCGACTCGGGCCTCACCGGGCGCAAGATCATCGTCGACACCTACGGCGGCATGGCCCGTCACGGCGGCGGCGCCTTCTCCGGCAAGGATCCCACGAAGGTGGACCGGAGCGCTTCCTACGCCGCCCGCTGGGTGGCCAAGAACATCGTGGCGGCCCGTCTCGCGGATCGCTGCGAAGTGGCGCTGGCCTATGCGATTGGCGTCGCCCAGCCGCTCAACATCTGGGTGGACACCTTCAACACCGAGAAACTGCCGGTCGAGAAGATCGTGGAGCTGGTCCGCGAGGTGTTCGACCTGCGGCCCGGCGCCATCATCCGCGACCTGGAGCTGCGCCGTCCGATCTATCGCAAGACCGCGGCGTACGGCCACTTCGGCCGCCCCGACCTGGACCTGCCGTGGGAGCGCACCGAGCGCGCCACGAAGCTCCGCGAGAAGGCCGGACTGGAGAACCACACCGTCAAGGTGTAGTCGGCCCTGGCCACGGCGGAAGGAGGAAGCTGGCAACAGCTTCCTCCTTCGCTTTTCCGCGGCCCCGCCGCTCCGCCATCCGCCGCTGCCGATCATTGGGGCCTTCATTTGCTCCGATGAAGACCAGTTTGATCGGCAGCGCTCCCCGTCGGGAGAGAGGTGCGCCCAGGACATCTTCTCCGCGTGGCGCAACCCTCCGGTATGAGCGATCAATCCTGGGATGGCGTGGAGCGGCGGGCCGGCTGGGACGCTGCCCTGCGCGCGGCGCTGGACGCGCGTATCGAGGAGGCGGAGGTCGAGCACGACCGGCGCCTGGACACACTGGCCGAGATCGGCCGCGTCATCAACTCGATGCGCGAGATCGACGAAATTCTCGACGCCATCATGGATCATCTCATCGCGCAGGTGGGGGCCGAGCGCGGCTTCATCATGCTGGTGGAGGACGGCGCGCTCCAATTTCGGGTGGCGCGCCAGTTTGATCGTGCCACCCTGGAGGCGCCGGAATTTCAGATCAGCCGCGGGGTGACCTTTCAAGTATATGAGGGCCGCGCGCCGGTGCTGTCGTTCAACGCGCTGGAGGATCCTCGTTATCGGGAAATGCCCAGCATCCAGCAATTCGGACTGCGCGCCATTATCTGCGTGCCGATGCGCATCAAGGAAAAAATGATCGGGGTGATCTACCTCGATAATCGCTTGAAGCGCGGTGCGTTTGAGGAGCGTGACCTGACGTTCGTGACGGCATTTTCGGATCAGGCGGCCATCGCCATCGACAATGCAAATCTCGAAGCCGAGCGGCGCAGAATTCGCGCGTTGTTTGAAGGGTATGTGTCAAGCGAGGTCCTCGAGGAGATTCTCAGCCGCCCTGACCTGCAATTGTCCGGCGAGCGCCGCGTGGTGACCGTGATGTTCCTGGATATCCGCGGCTTCACCAGCCTGTCGGAGCAGATGGACGCGACGCGCCTGGTGGCGCGGCTGAACGCATTTTACGCGGAGGTCGGTGAGATTATCTTCCGCCACGGGGGGACGCTGTTCACCTACATGGGCGACGCGCTGATGGCCGTGTTCGGGGCGCCCCGCACCCACGGCGACGACGCGGTCCGCGCGGTGCGCACGGCGACGGAGATTTCGTCGCGCATGGACGCACTGCGCGAAGCGTGGACGTCGGCCGCCGTCCCGTTGTTCGAGATCGGCATCGGCCTGTGCACCGGCGAGGTGGTGGCGGGCGACGTGGGCTTCTCCAAAAAACGGGAATACACGGTCATCGGCGACACGGTGAACACCGCGGCCCGGCTGGAGAAGCTGAACAAGCAGTTCGGCACCCGCATCGCGCTGAGTGAGTCGACGCGCAACGCGGTGGGGGAGGCGATCCCGCTGCGGCAACTGGGCACGGTGGAGGTGCGCGGGAAGTCGGAGCCGGTGAACGCCTGGACGGTGGGAGTGCCGGAAGGATGAGATCCGTAGATGTGGAACCGCCTCCCGGGATGCCGCAGCGAGACCTGTATCACGACGCAGTGAAGCAAGCATTGGTGAAGGACGGCTGGATCATTACGCATGATCCGTTGCTGCTGTCGTTTGCCCGCCGCAATCTCTATGTAGATCTAGAGGCTCCACTCGCAGCGGAGAAGGAAGGCCGTCGGATAGCGGTCGAGGTGAAAAGCTTTCTCGGCGCCTCTGAAGTCACCGATCTCGAGCGTGCCCTGGGCCAGTATGCGTTGTATCGCGCGCTCCTCGGCCGTCAGGAGCCCGACCGAGTGCTTTATCTCGCAGTTCCTTGCCGCGTTTTCGAAAATTTCCTGATTGACCCCGACGCGCAAACCGTCCTGACCGCAGAGCAGGTCAGGCTTGTCGTGTTCGATCCGGATAAGGAGGCCATACTCTCATGGACAGGTTAGAGGAATATCGCCGGCCTCTAGTTCTAGTGTTAGGAGTTAGAAAAGTTCGAGGCTTTCCTCCTCACGTCATCTCGGCAAATCCAGCCAGGCCGTGACCACCACGTCGCCGTAATTGTGGACCCCCTTGAGATACGCCGGATCGTACACCACCTCGGTGGAGCGCAAAATCAAATCGTCGCCGCACATCACCGCGCCCTGGATGCGCAGGGTGCCCTCGTCGCTGGGCAGCACCGTCAGGCTGCGGCGAGCGATCACCAGTCCGCGGAAGTCGCCGCTCGCGCGCATGATGACGCGGTCGGCGAAAATCACCATCCCCTGGTCCCGGGAATCGAGCCGGCCGCCGCTCAGCACCAGCGTTCCCTTCACCACCAGCGTGGCGTTGTCACCCTCAATCCCCACCGCGTTGCGATTTGCCAGCGCGGCCGAGAGGTCGAGGTCGCCGTCCACGTACAGCATGCAATCCTTCAGGGAAAGCCGGGCCCGCGATTCGTACACCCGATATTTGTCCCGCGACAACGGTTGCACCGCGCGGTTGCCCCCGCCGTCGAGCCAGAAGCGGGTGGCGCCGCGCTCGGCGGTAATTCCTTCGACGCCCTCCGGCGAAAGCCGGATCGTCGTGTGCAGCAAGGCGCCGGCGCCAACCGCCAGGGCCTGTGGAATGTCCGCGGGGGGCGGCAGCGGCGTCAATCCGGTGAACGATTCCCGCGACGTCGACAGGCGCACGTCGGCCACCGGATTGCGCTCCTCGGTCAGCGCGCGGAGCGTCCCTTCGGCCTCGATTTTTCCGCGAAATTCGTTTCCTGAGGCCACCGACACCAGCAGATCCGCACGCTCCGCGGGCGGCAGTGCCACGTTGCCGTCGAGCACGTTCCCTGGATTTGGAACGGTGCGCGCCACCGACCCGGGCAGCGGCGCCTCGACCTCGTATGAGAGGACCGCCTGTCCGCTGTCCACGATCGAAACGCCGGCCGCGGGAAAATACGACATGGGCGCGCCCACCGTGACCGGAGCGCTCGCCCGCAGATTGCAGGACAACTGCTCCCACCCCGCGATCCGGGCCAGCATGTCGGCCGTCGTTTCTTCTTCGCCGGCCCCCGGCGGAGGCGGCACTCCGCTCAAGTCCAGCGCCGCAATGCCGGGGATCGTATTCAAGGTGGCGACCGAGCCGCTCACCCGCGTCGGCCGCCCACCGACGGGGCTGGCGCTCAGCACGACGTGCCCGCCCGTGGCATAGGCCGCGAACGGCCAGCGCCGGGCGAGCACTGCTTCGTAGCGCCGCCACTCGCCGCTGACCCGCACGCCGATGACCGCGTCCACGCAGAACGGCGGCACCGAGCGGGTGTCGCGCCCCACGTCCCGCCAGCCGGCGGCGGGATATTCGCCGCTCGCGTTGTCCACCGAAAAATACGGCCCGTCGTCGAAGTGCAGCGCCACCTCGACGTCCCCCGCGCCCTCCAGGTCCGGCACGGCCGGCGCCTGCCGATAGCGCTCGCGCAGTCCGAGGTCGGACGGCGACATGCTGTCGAGATTGAGGCCGGCCGAACGTCCCCGCGCGGAGCCCGCGGAGATTTCCGCGGCAAGCTGGGCCACCGCCGCCTCCGCGATCAGCCGCGAGCGCGTTGCCTGCAGATACTGCCGCGCGATGTTGAGATTGAAAATGCTGATGGTGGCCATTGCCAGCCCGGCCACCAGCAGCAGCGCCGCCGCCGCCAGCACCAGCGCCAGCGCCGCCCCGCGCCTCACGGCAGCACCTCAAGGATGGGGATCGCGGCGGTCCGCAGCTCCGTGCGGTAGCGCTCGTCGAAAGTCTCTACGGCAATGCGGAACGGCCTGTTCCCCTCCACCGAAAAGCGCGCCACGCCTCGGGTCACCAGCCGCATGCGGGGATCGCTGGGCGTGCCCTCCGCCAGCATGCGCCGCAACGGCTCGGAGAGCGCCGCGTCGTCGATGTCGAGCCGCCACATTTCGGTCCCCACCGGTATGAGGATGTGCCACCCCAGCCAGGCCGGCGCGCCGTTGGCGGCAACGGCGTCCGCGCGGGGGACGCGGCAGGCGAGCGCGTCTCGTCCATCGGCGTGGGGAAACACCGCGACCTGATCCGCGCTGGAGCGCCGAATCGAGGCGGCCGCGTCGTTGAGCAGGACCAGCGCGCTGCCCAGCAGGTCGGACCTGTCGTCGGTGCGTTGCCAGGCGCGCAGGCTGGGCGCCAGCACCCAGGCCACCACCAGTCCGAGGACCAGTGCCACCGCTCCAGCGACCAGCGTCTCGGCCAGCTTCACGGTCGGAACACCCGCGTGCTGAGCAGCACCGGCTGGGGCTGGCGGTTCCAGGTCACCTCCACCACGACGTTCACCAGGCGCCCCCCGGGGTGGGAGATCGCCCGGCCGCGCGAGGTCACCTGGAAGGTCGTCTGGTTGAGGGTGATCTCGTACGTGGTGGCCGCCGCGGCGGGGTCCAACATGGCGCGCCGCGTCTCCAGCACCTCCAGTCCGTAGGCGGTGGCCGCCTGGATGTCCTCGGCCTTCTTGAGGGAAACCACGCCGCTCGGAATCAGGGTGATCACCGTGAGGACGCACGCCGCCAGCAGTGCCGCCGCCACGATCACCTCGGTGAGACTCAAACCCCGCCGGTTCAGTGGTTGTTGCCGAGCGCCGTCTCTCCGCCGGTCATCTCGGCGAGGTAATCGTCCGTGCTGTCCACGATGTCCGCGATCATCCCCGCAATGACCAGGAACAGTTCCTCGGTGACTTCCGTGGTGACCCAGTCGTATCGATAGACGATACAGTTGCCGTCCAGCCCGAACGAGCCGAGAATCAGGCTGGAATTTGCTTTCAAGAGAGTCCGCCCCACTCGCCGGGGGTCCTCGAGCTTGCGCACCACGTTGGCCCGGAAGCGCATGATGTGGATGGGCCCGCCGCTGACCTGCAGCTCCTCGTTGATGATGAGGATGAGCGCGCTGCCCTTCACGTAGCACGGGATCCCCCGCACCACGTCGGCCTTGTAGCCGGCGTCCTTCAGCCAGCCGATGAAGGTGCGCGTGAAGCGCCGTGCCTCCGGCGACTTGTCGGTGAGGATCTC
>VGFD01000221.1 GCA_016868975.1 Armatimonadota bacterium
CCCTGGAGGAGGCGAATCCCCTGGCCAAAGACGACATCTTCGACACCCTCAAGGACGGCATGAGTCTGGCGAGCCGCATGGCCGTGCGCGGCGTCGGCGAGGTGTCGAAAGCCCTCAAGCCCGGCAAGGATCCGCGTGGGGATGACGGCGACACCGGCCTCTACCACCAGCGGCACCTGCATCCGGTCTTTGGCACCATCGTCCCCCAGATCGAGTTCCACGAGTTCCAGCAACCGCGCCGCTTTATCTCCAGCGTGCTGAAGAACCTGGCGATTCCCGCGGCGGAGCGCTCGTTCGTCCAGGGATGCCAGGCGGTGTTGCGCGGCAACCTCCGCGAGGCGCGCGCGTCGCTCGAAGAGGCGTACACCAGGGACACCCAGTTTACCGACGCCTACTACCTGCACGGCGGCATCTCGTTGATGCTGGAGGATTACGACGAGGCCGTCCACACCCTGAAGAAGGTGCTGCTCACCCAGTCGAAGCTGGCCAGCAAGCTCAGGAAGTACATCCCGTCTTTTCGCCACTCGCTGTGCCTGACCGAGAACTCGACGTTTGCGATTTATCCGGATCTGCTGGGAACGAACATCCTGCTTTCCCTGGCGCTGCGCGGGCACGGCGACGACGCCGACGCGGCCAACGTCCTCGACCAGCTGCTTGGCGTAATGCCCGATCACCCGGTGGTCCACTTCTTCCTCGCCTGTCATTTTGTTGAAGCCGGCCGCTGGCACGACGCGGCGGATCTCCTCAAGGACACTCTTCCCGAGGACAATATCTCGCTGGCCAATCTCGTGCTGCTGGGACGCGCGCTGGTCGCCACCAACGACAGCGCGACCGCGATCGAGATTTTCAAGAAAATCCTCACCCGCACGGATTTCGATCCGCAATTGATGGTGGATGCCCGCTACAGCCTGGGAAAAGCCCTGGCGCGCAGCGGACGCCCGTCAGAGGCGGAGGCGGAATTCAATCGCATCACCTCGATGTATCCCGGCTACATGGATATTTTCGAGCGCCTCGGCCTGGAGCCGGAGAGCCGCAAGAAGCGCCCCATTCCTACCGTGCGCCCGCCCGCGCTGGAGCCTGTCGAAGAGGCGCCGCCGCCTCCTCCGCCCGAGGCTGAGGAGGCCGATTACCAGATGGTTTCCGCGGAATTCGAGCCGCTGCAGCCGGCCACCAGCGGGGCGATGCACCTGTCGAGCGCGGACGGGCGCATTCAGCTTGATCTCACCACCGATGCGGTGACCATCGGCCGCGAGGAAGGCAACATTGTCCTCGACTGGGACAGCGCCGCCTCCCACCTGCACGCGCGCATCGTGCCGGAAAGCGGCGGATGGTGGGTGGAGGATCTCGGCTCCACCAATGGAACCTTCGTGAACGGACATCGCCTGGGCGGCCGCGTGCTTTTAAACCGCGGCGACGTGCTCACTATCGGACAAACGCAGCTTCGTCTCCAGTAAGACTTCATTCGAGTCAGGGCCGGCGCCGCATTCCTTTTTGCGGCCAGCTTCGCGGCCTGTATCCAACGATTTGTCGAGTGTTCACACGCTCGCCTGGAGGCGCCCATGTTCGACACCCCATACCGCCTCGCGTTCGCGCAGGTGCCGGTTTCAGCCAATCTCTTGCAGCAGCTGCTGCGCGCGTTCTCCGACGCCCGCGCGGCGTGGCACGCCGATCGCGCGGATCTCGCGGCCGCCACGGAGCGCGGGAACGCGCTTGCCGACGCGGTCCTGCGCGCACGCGCCAGGATCATCCCCGAGCGGCTGTACGAGGACGTGCAGCGCGCCGGATGCCACGTGCTGGCCCACGGCGACGAAACCTATCCGAAATCCCTGGTGAACATTTCCTCGCCGCCGCTGATCCTCTACGGCCGCGGCGACCTGTCGCTGTTGGAGCGCCCCTGCGTGGCAGTGGTCGGGACCCGGCGCGCGTCGACGTACGGCCAACGCTGCGCCGACCACTTCGGGGCGGCGTTTGCCCGCGCGGGGATGGTCGTGGTGAGCGGCATGGCGCGCGGCGTGGACGCGGCCGCGCACGACGCGGCGCTGCGCTGCGGCGGCGGCACTGTCGCGGTGCTGGGCTGCGGCGTCGACGTGTGCTATCCCCCGGAAGCGCGCCGGCGCAAGGCGGAAATCGAGGCGCGCGGGCTGGTGCTGTCGCAGTTCGCGCCGGGCACGCCGCCGCTTCCGAACCACTTTCCCTCGCGCAACCGCATCGTCAGCGGACTGTCGCGGGGCGTCGTGGTCATCGAGGCGGGGATGCGCAGCGGCGCGCTGATTACCGTCGACCACGCGATCGAGCAGACCCGTGACGTGTTTGCCGTGCCGGGCAGCATCTTCGGGCCCAACAGCGAGGGGAGCAACCGCATCATCGCCGAGGGGATCGCGACGCCGGCCACGTCCCCGGATGCGGTGCTGGAAGCCCTGGGGATGAAGACCCTGGGCGCGCCCCTTCGCGGAATGATCGATGCGACCGCCTCTCGAGCGCTGCGAGACGATGGCGTGAAGGCGGTGTGGCGCATCATGCGCGAGGCTGAGGCGGGCGACGAGGCGCTCGAAGTGGAGGAGATCATCCGCACCTCGGGAATCGGATCCTCCGCCGTCATCCGCGCGTTGACGGCCCTCGAGCTGGAAGGGCTCTTGCAGCGCGCCCCGGGCAATCTGTACCGGGTGCATCCCCAGGCGCTGGGATTATGTTGAGGTAGCCATTTGCGCATTCGCTCCACGACCATTATCGCCGTCAAGCGGGACGGCCATCTGGCCATGGCCGGCGACGGACAGGTCACGCTGGACAAGACCGTCATGAAGCACGGGGCACGCAAGGTGCGCCGCATGGCCGGCGGGAAAGTCATCGGCGGCTTTGCCGGCTCGGCGGCCGACGGGCTTACCCTGTATGAAAAGCTGGAAGGAAAGCTCGACGAGTACAACGGCAACCTGCTGCGCGCGGCGGTCGAGATGGCCAAGGACTGGCGCATGGACCGTTATCTCCGCCGGCTGGAGGCGCTGCTGCTGGTGGGAAATCCGGAGCACCTGCTGGTGCTGTCCGGGACCGGCGACGTCATCGAGCCGGACGACGGGATCGCCGCCGTCGGCTCCGGAGGCCCCTATGCGCTCGCCGCTGCGCGCGCGCTGGTGAAGCACTCCAGCCTGTCGCCGGAGGAGATCGTGAAAGAGGCGCTGGCCGTCGCGGCTGGAATCTGTATATATACGAACAATGAAACCGTCGTTGAAGTGATCTGACGCGTTGAGGTGACCTGACATCAGCACGACCGATCCGAGCGGTCGCGAGGTCGGCACCGCGCGACCGGGCCCAGGGGATCGGGGCGGCCTGCAGGCAGGCTGGGGATTGGGTTCGCTTCAGGTCGCCTCTGGAGAGGACGTCGCGCTTGCGGACCTGATGCCGCGCCGCTCGCTGGCCACCCGGCTGAAGCTCGCGTTCCTGGTGCTCACCGCGATCCCGTTCTTGCTGGCGTCTTTTGGCGTGTGGATCATGAGCCGCAACCTCCTCGACGAGTCGGTGGCCAACGTCGGCGAGCAGATGCACGAGCTGACCCGCCTGGCCCGCAAGCTGGCCACCCGCGTGGAGCAGATGCAGCGCGAGGTGGCCCAGGCGGTCCGTCGGGACGGATTCCAGTACGCCACGCCGGAGCAGCTTCCCACGCTGCTCACCGGGCTGCTCACCGGGCCGCGCGCCCTGTCCTACCTGACCGAAGCGGCGGTGGTGGGGCCGGGCGGCAAGCCGCTGGTCTACGCCGCGCGGGCGGGAAGCGACACCGATCCGACTTCTTCGCGGCAGCACCTGTTCGTCACCACCAGCCCGAGCATGATGTCCATGCGCGACCTGGAGCCGCGGCCCAACGACCTGCGCCAGGCGTTCGGCGGCGTGGTGCACCGGGGACGGGTGATGATGCAGCCGCAGTCGCCGCCCACCATGATTCTGGCCGTGCCGGCCGCGCCGGCCGGGCAGCCGGCGGAGCGCGTCGTGCTGGCCCGCACCGATCTGGCCCGGCTGACGACGGATTTTCGCGGCTATTTCAGCCGCCACGAGGGAACGGTGTATCTCCTGGACGAGCAGGGGCGGGTGATGTCGTTGTCCACGCTCAACCAGGACAATTCCGGCGTGGTGTACGCGCCCGGCAGCATCGCGCCCATCGGCCGCGCCGGCGACGTGGAATTCGTGGAAAGCGACGGCGCGCAATTGTTCCGCGGCCACGTCCACGTGGGAAACACCGGCTGGCAGATCCTGTGGGAGCGGCCGCTGGTCCAGGTGGAGCAGGGAAAGTGGCAGATCTTTCAGACCACGTCTGGAATTTTCGTCGCTTCGCTGCTGGCCGCGCTGCTGGTGGCCCTGGCTTTCGTGCGCAGCATCTCGCGGCCGGTCGAGCGTCTGACGCGCGCCACAATCAGCATCGCCGAAGGGCGCTACGACGAGACCGTGCAGTCGGAGACGCGTGATGAAATCGGAATTCTCGCGGCGTCTTTTGAAAAAATGCGGATGCGCCTGCGCAGCACCATCGAGGAGAATGTCCGGCTCTACACGCGGACCCGCGAAATCCTCAACGAGCGGGTGGGGGAGCTGAAGGCGCTGCACTCGGTGTCCGAGGCATTCACCAGCGCGGTCAATTTGAGGGAATTGCTGGACACCAGCGCCGACAAGATCGGCGGCATCCTGGACGCGAATTTTGTGTGCGTGCACCTGGATCGCGGTGACGGACGGCTGATGCTGCAAGTGACCCGCGGGCTGACTTCGGACGATCTGCGGACGCTGTTCGGGCAACCGCTTCTCATGGACACGCCCGAGTTGGCGGAGGCGCTGGTGCGCCACCATCCGATTCTCATCCCCTGGCCGGACGCAAACAACTGGCTGGCGAAGCGGCTGCCGCTGCGCAAGTCGATCGGATATTGCGCAATTCCCCTGGTACACGCGGGGCGCGTCCTGGGGCTCATCGAGATGGGCTTGCGCGAGCGTCAGAAACCCTCTGACGAGACGCGCAACATGCTGGCCACGCTGGGACGCGAGGCCGCGCTGGCGATTCACAACCTGCAGCTTTATCTGGAGGTCGTGGACGAGCGCAACCGCAACGCGGCGGTTCTGGAAGCCATCGGCGACGGCGTGTACGCGATGGATTCCGAGATGCGCATTACCGCATTTAATGAGGCGGCGCAGGCAATTACCGGCCGCCAGGCGGAGGACGTGATCGGCCGCCATTGCTGGGAGGTTTTTCACGGACGCGACCGGGAAGGCGAGCTGATCTGCTGCGCCGAGCGCTGCGTGGTGCTAAACGCGGTGCGCAATCGCGAAACGCCGCCGCAGTACGAGCTGAAGGTGAAGGCGGCGGACGGCAGCGAGAAGCGCGTGCAATACCATCCCACCCTGGGGCGCCGCGGATCGGATACCCGCTCGGGAGTGGTCAGCGTGTTCCGTGACGTCTCGAAAATCCGCGAGATGGAGGAGCTGCGCAGCGACTTCATGTCCACCGTGAGCCACGAGCTGCGAACGCCGCTGACCTCGATCAAGGGATGCGTGTCGACGCTGATGCACCCCAAGGCGCATTTCGATCGGGAAGCGACCGGAAATTTCCTGCGCATCATCAACGAGGAGGCGGACCGGCTCAACGGGCTCATCAACAATCTGCTGGAGGCGTCGCGGCTGGAGAGCGATCGGCTGGTGATCCAGCAGCAGAACGTGCAGCTTTATCCGCTGGTGGAAAAGGCGGTATCGCGGCAGCGGCAGCTGGTGCGGCGGCACGAGATCGTGTTGGAGGGCTCCACCGAGGTGCAGGCGTGGTGCGACGCCTCGCAGATGGAATACGTGTTCGGACAGCTGCTCAGCAACGCCATCCGCTACTCGCCCAACGGCGGCCAGGTGCTGGTGACGCTGGCCGAGGAGGACGCCTGGGTGAAGGGCAGCGTGATCGATCAGGGGATCGGGATTCCGTTCGATCAACTGGAGCGGATTTTCGAGCCGTTTCACCGCGTGGACCGCCGCGACACGCGGGTGATTTACGGCGCCGGCCTGGGCTTGTTCATCGTGCGCCGCGTCGTCGAGGCGCACGGCGGAAAAGTGTGGGTGGAAAGCACGCTGGGCGGCGGCTCTCGGTTCATGTTCACGGTGCCCGCGACCGCGCCGCCGCCGGCCAGCCAGGATCAGGCGTCGTGACCGATCTGGGAAAATCCTACGGCGCCCGCTCGGTGAGCCTGCGGGCGCGGGTGGTGAAATCTACGACGTCGCGCAAGGGCGGCGCGCACGTGCGGCTGACGCTGGACGTTCCGCTGGTGACGACAGGCGGGCCAGGACGCGGCGAGGTCACCCTGCCGCTGGAGCCGGGGCTGGAGAAGATGTTCGTGCCGGGGGAAGACGTGTACCTGGAAGTCAGGCGGCCGGATCGGTAGGCGAGACGGGGTGCGCGGGGAACCCCGTGGAATTTCCGCCGCGGGGTGTCCGCCCGCCCCCTCTCGTCCGCGCGCGTCGCGGTTTGTCGCCAAAGTGCGACAGGCCCCCCCGACGCGTTCTGCGCTCCCGGCGCGTTCTAAAGGGCCTCTGTGGACGCGGTGGCGTTCTGCCTCCCCCGGGTCGCGAAGTGACCAGCCAGAAGAAGGGTATGGAAGGCGTATACAACGAATATACACTAGAGATACACTAGAGATACAGGACAGACAGGACAGGAAGAGCCGTGATGCGCTTTGGCGAGATCCACTTCGAGTGGGACGAACACAACGAGCATCACCTCTGGGAACGTCACCAGGTCGCGGCTGACGAGGCCGAAGAGGTCTTCTGCAACCCGAACGTGGTGCTGCGGCCAAGATGGGGCAACCCCACAGCACCGAGGCCAGGTACTACATCTTTGGGCGCAGCGACGCCGAACGCCCGCTCTTCCTGATCTTTATCTTCCGCGGCCGCATCGGCCCGGTGACGTCGGTGCGCGTGTTCTCCGGACCGACCATGGACAAAGACGAGGTCGCCTGGTTCGAGGACCACATCTAGGAGGTATGGCGATGGCCAGGATCCCGAAGTTCAAGACCGAGGACGAGGAGCGCGAATACTGGGACCGCCACAGTCCCCTGGAGCACCTGGACGAGTTGACCGAACAGGGCACCATCCAGGTCAATGAGCGCCCGCCCAAGATCCAGATCAGCCTGCGCATCCGGCCCGAACTCAAGGATGGCATCGAGCGGCTCGCCGTCGCCAGGGGCATCCCCTACCAGACGCTGATCCACAGCTGGATCATGGAGCGGTTCTACGCGGAGACCGGCGGCGCCGTCGTGCCTCCAGTCTCGGACGCCCGCTTCATCGCCTGGGTGGAGCATCTGGTGGAGGCCCGGGTGGCGGCGGTGCTGGCCACGCGCGAGCAGCCGGCTCCGTCCACCGCCCCCACCAGGGCAACAGTCCGCAAGGCGGCCGTGAAGGCTACACCCGCCCGCGGGACCGCACCGGCACGGGCGCCGCAGGGAAGCGAAAAGACGCGCCGGTAGGCCCGTCCATGAAGACTTCGCCAAATGCAGAGGATTCTTTGAAAGACCTATTTGACGAAGTGGAACGCGGCGCTGGGAAGTGACCCTCCCCCGCCCAAAGAACTGACCCCACTCCCACCCTTTGCCCCAGACCTTCATACCCGGAGCACGGGGACCCCTTTGGCGTCTCACACTGGTTATCAAACTTCCTCGTGGACTTCGAACTCCGAGAAGCGCGAAAACTGCAGAACCGAGTCGCGGCACGCCCCGTACCGACGAGCCATCCGCGCGGGCGGGCCCAACCCCAGGCAGGATGGGGCTACTTGCATGATTCGCAATTCGCGAATATAATGGGATTCGTGAAGGGTCAAGACGTTCTGGTAATGCTCAAACTTCTGTCCCGTGGTGGGACTGATTGGTCATACCTCGGACTTGCTCAAGAACTTGGGATGAGCGCCTCCGAGGTACATGCGGCCATCAAACGAGCGGAGGAGGCAGGCCTCTACAATCCGCACTCTCGTCGTCCCAGGAAAGACGCCGTGCGGGAATTTCTTGTCCATGGCCTTCGCTACGTGTTCCCGGCGCGACCGGGCGCAATTGTTCAGGGAATCCCGACAGCGTACGCAGCCCCTCCATTAAACCAGAAACTGAGCTTCAGTGAGGCGGAGGCGCCTGTCATGCCCTTGCCGCGCGGGCCGGTCCGCGGCCCTGGGATCCAGCCACTGTACCGTTCGGCGCCTGGTGCCGCGGCAAAGGACGAGCGACTGTACCGGCTGCTCGCTCTTGTGGATGCCATTCGCACCGGCCGAGCACGAGAGCGGAAGATTGCCAGGGACGAGTTGGATCACATGCTGGCTGATGATTGATCACAAGAGTGCCGCGATGCTCATGCAGGTGGCGTCGCGGCTGGGCGACTTGAACAACGAGGTAGTCTATGTCGGTGGTTCCGTGGTACTGGCGAAAAACAGGCTTGGCGCCGGCGGAACGCATTATCGGGTGATCACTCGTTTCGAAACAACGTGCTCAACCCCAGGTACAGCGCGAGAAATACACAGCC
>VGFD01000222.1 GCA_016868975.1 Armatimonadota bacterium
TCGAGCGAGATGGTGAAGGCGAGCAGGGCGCCGGCCACAATCCCCGGGAGAATGAGCGGCAGGGTGACGCGAAAGAACACCTCGAGGGGATTCGCGCCGAGATCCGCGGCCGCTTCGTCGAGCGTGCGATCGTATCCGGCCAGGCGCGCGCGCACCACGACGGTCACGAAAGAGGTGCTGAATGCCGCGTGGGCGAGAATCACCGTGGTCAGGCTGAGCGTCACGTTGGCCGCCACAAAGAGCGTGAGGAGCGCAACCCCCATGACCACTTCCGGCGTCACCATGGGGACGTAGATTGCCGTGGTGTACGCACTCTTCGCGCGAAACCGATAGCGGGCAAGCGCCAGCGCGGAAAGCGTTCCCAGCACGGTGGCGATTGCGGTGCTGGCCAACGCGACCTCCAGGCTTTTCCCCAGGGCGGACAGCACCTCGGTATTGGCCATCAGCTCGCGATACCAGTCCAGGGTGAAACCGGTCCAGATCGCATTCCGCTTGGATTTGTTGAACGAGTATGCGATCAGGACGACAATCGGCGCGTAGAGGTATGAATACACCATTGCCGCATGGATCAGTAGATAGGGGCTGCGGCCATGTCCGCGCTCCATCTCAGGATTCCTCTGGCACGACGCGGCGCGTGTACGCGATCAAGGAAACCAGCAGCAGCGCCATCAATCCACAGGCGACCGCGGAGCCCATCGGCCAGTCCTGCTCCGGAAAGAACTTCGATTCGATTACGTTGCCGATCATCTTGTTTTCCGGTCCGCCCAGCAGATCCGGCGTCACGAAGTCGCCGATGGCCGGAATGAAGGTAAGGATGCAGCCGGCGATCACTCCCGGCATGCTCAGTGGGAGAACCACTTTGAAGAAGGTCGTCCGCGGAGTCGCGCCGAGATCGCTGGCGGCATCCATCAGGGTGCGATCCAGTTTTTCCAGCGAGACGTAGATGGGCAGCGCCATGAACGGCAGAAATCCATAAACCAGGCCCAGGATCACCGCGAACGGCGAATTGAGCAACTGCAACGGCTGGGAAATCAAGCCGCACGAAATGAGCCCGAGGTTGAGCAGGCCCTTGGCGCCGAGAATCGCTTTCCAGGCGTAGATACGCACCAGGAAGGAGGTCCAGAACGGAAGCATGAGGCACAACAGGAGAAGGCCCTTTCGCTGGCCGCCCTGCATCGCGATCCAGTAGGCCATCGGATAGGCGAGCAGCAGGCAGATCAGCGTGGCCGCCCCGGCATATCCCAGCGAGCGCGCCAGGATGTCCAGGTAGCGGGGGTCCAGGGTCGCGGCGTAATTGGCCAGCGTCCATTCGAATTGCACGCCTCCCAGGGGACCGCGCGTCGCAAGGCTGTAACGCGCGACAATGAGGATGGGCGTCACCAGGAAAGTGAGAAAGTAAAGCGTGAGCGGCAGCAGGAGCAGGTACGGCGTGGCGCGTTTCATCATTTGCGTTTCAGGCGGGGGCCGGCACCGCCGGCGCCACCAGCGTATTACGGCCTGCTTCGCGGCCGGTTTGCAGCGTTTTTTCGCTCGTCATGGACGGGCTCCAAGGAGCACCTGGTCCCAGACGCGGTTCCAGAGCACTTCGTGTTGCCCGAGGTCCTGGAGAAACTCCAATCGCTTGCGTGCCGACTCCGGCGGATAGATCAGGGGATTATCCCGGTCTTCCGGGCGGATGTAGGGAAGCGCCGCGCGATTCGGCGTGGCGAATTCGATGGCGTTGCTGAGGTCGGCCCCCACCTTCGGCTCGAGCACGTAGTTCATGAAGGTTTCCGCCACCTCTTTGTGCGGGGCGCCCCGCGGAATGCACATGCTGTCGACCCACAGCATGCTTCCCTCGCGGGGGATCACGTAGGAAACGTTGGGATTGTCCGCGATGGCCTGGAAGACGTCCCCGCTCCACCCCTGGGCGAGGAGCAGGTCCTCCGAGGCCAGCTCGTCGATGTACGTGTCGCTGGTGTAATGGCGGAGCAGCGGCTGCTGCTCGAGGAGCAGGTCGCGCGCCTCGTCGAGCTGGGCCGGAATCACCGAGTTCACCGAATATCCGCGCAGCAACAGCGCGGCGGCGATGCACTCGCGGCGCTCGGAGAGCATGCTGATGCGACCGGCGAACTGGGCGTCCCAGAGGCTGCCCCAGCCGGTCACCGGCTTCGTCACCGCGGCCGTGTTATACCCGATGCCGGTCGTGCCCCACTGCCAGGGCACCGCGTAATGGTTGCCGGGGTCGTACGGATTCTCGCGCACCCAGGAGAACAGGTTGTGCAGGTTGGGAATGCGCGCCTGGTCAAGCTGTTGGATGATGCCCGTCTTGATGAACCGCGCGACCTTGTAGTCGCTGGCCACCACCAGATCGTACCCGAACTGGCCGATGCGCAGCTTGGCCTCCAGGGTATCCTGCGCGGAGTAGTTGTCGTAGGTGACCCGCACGCCGTACGCCGTCTCGAAGTTAGCGATGGTGTCCGGCGCGATGTAGTTGGGATAATTGTAGAAGTTCAGGGTATTCGGGCCGTCGCCGCGCGCGCAGCCGGTGGCAAGACCGGCCGCGAGCGCGGCGGACGCTCCCAGGAAGGCGCGCCGCGAAATCCGCGCCGGGCTTAATATCCGCAAATCAGCGATGGTACGGGTACCACCAGGGCTTCTCTTCCTGGACGAAGTCCCAGTGAACGTGCTTGGATTCCTGGAATTCCTCCAGGCCCTCCTCACCCAGCTCGCGCCCGAGTCCGCTCATCCGCATTCCGCCGAACGGTCCGGCGTCGTTGTCGGTAAGCGGATCGTTGATCCACACCGTGCCCGCCTTCACCTCTTCAAAGAAGCGCTTGGCCTTGGCGGCGTCACGGGTGTAGCAGACCGCTCCCAGCCCGTAGATGCTGTCGTCGGCCAGCGCGAGCGCGTGGTCGAAATCGCGGAAGGTCATGACCGGCGCCACCGGCCCAAAGGTTTCCTCGCGCATGATGTCCATGCCGTGATTCACGTCGGTCATCACCGTGGGCTCGTAAAAGTAGCCGCGGTCGAAACCGGCCGGGCGTTTTCCACCGGTGAGCACCCGTGCTCCGGAGGCGCGGGCGCCTTCCACCTGCTCCTCGACCTTCTTGCGATAATGGTCGCGGGCCAGCGGGCCGATGTCGGTGGTGGCCTCCAGGCCCGGGCCGATTTTCAGGCTGCGAGTGACGTCGACGAGATTCTCCACGAACTTCTTGGCGATGTCCTGGTGGACATAGATGCGCTCGGTGGACGTGCACACCTGTCCGCAATTGAGGAACGAGGCCCAGGCGACGGCTTTCGCCGCGATTTCCACGTCGGCGTCCTCACACACGATGAACGGATCCTTGCTGCCCATCTCCAGGGTGACTTTCTTGCACTGCTCGGCGGCCAGGCGCGCGATGTGCTTGCCGGTCTCCACGCTGCCGGTGAAGGCAATGACGTGCGTGCGGCGGCTGCTCACCAGCGGGTCGCCGACTTCCTCGCCAGACCCGGTAATGATATTTACCGCGCCGGCCGGCAGATCCGCGAAGAGGTCGCCCAGCATGAGCGTGGACAGCGGCGTGATGCTCGACGGCTTGATGATGACCGCATTGCCGGCGGCCAGCGCCGGCGCGACCTTCCACGCCATGAGCAGCAGGGGATAGTTGTAGGGCACGATGCATACGGCGACGCCAAACGGCTCTTTGAGCACCAGCGCGAGCTGGGAGGGCTCCACCGAGGGAATTACCCGGCCGCGCTTGTGCCGGCCGATTTCCGCGTAATAGCGGAAGCACGAGACCACCCAGTCGATCTCGTCGAGATTCTCCTTGAGCGGCTTGCCACCCTCAAGGGTGAGCGTGCGGGCGATGTCCGCCTTCTTCTCATGGATGCGCTGGGCAACCTCGTGGAGCACCTCGCCGCGCTGCACGCCGGTCATGTGGCGCCATTCTTTCGCGCCGCGATTGGCCGCCTCAACCGCCTTCTCGGCGTCCTCGCGCGTGCCGGAGGGAACCTGGTTGATCACTTCCTCGGTGGCCGGGTTGATCACGTCAATCGTCTTGCCGTTGGAGGCGGCAACCCACTCGCCGCCGATGTACATGTTCTGCATTCTCGTCCTCCTATGATTGATACACGCGGGAAGCGTCCGGAGCCCAGTGGACAAACAATTCGGCCGCCGCGTCCTCGGAAAACGCGGCCGGCTCGGTATTCTGGCGGGTCACGAAAACTTGCGCGCCGCCTTCCAGCGCAAATCGGTAACGGGTGACGGCGCCCTGGTACACGACGTCGACGATTTTCCCGGGTAGCGCATTTAAGCTGCCCGTCTCCACCCTGGCGGCCAGCCACATTTTTTCCGGGCGCACGCACACCTGGACCGCGGCGCCCGCCGGGTCATTTTCCGGAACGCGCACCGTCTGGCCACCGGCCAGGCGCACGAACCCGCGCTCCACGGCCGTCCCGTCCAGAAAATTCGTGGCGCCGATGAACTCCGCCACGAAGCGCGTGGCCGGACTCTCGTACAGGGCGCGCGGCGGGCCCACCTGCTCGACGCGGCCGCGGTTCATCACGGCGATGGTGTCGGAGAGGGTGAGCGCTTCTTCCTGATCGTGCGTCACCAGGATGAAGGTGATGCCGATCTCCCGCTGGATCCGCTTCAGCTCGAGCTGCATGTGCCGGCGCAGCTTTTCGTCAAGCGCGCTGAGCGGCTCGTCGAGCAGCAGCACCGCCGGCATGTTGACCAGGGCGCGGGCCATGGCGACGCGTTGCTGCTCGCCGCCGCTCATGTCACGGGGGGAGCGCCGCTCGAACCCCTCGAGGCGCACCAGCGACAGCGCCCAGGCGACTTTTTCCCCGATCTCCGCCTTGCGCATTCCTTTGCGGCGCAGCCCGAACGCGATGTTCTCGAAAACGTCCAGGTGCGGAAACAACGCGTAGGATTGAAATGTCGTGTTGACGTTGCGCCGATACGGGGGCACGTTGCGCACGTCCTCGCCGCGGATGAGGATCTCGCCGTCGTTGGGAACAACAAACCCGGCGATCATGCGCAGCGTGGTGGTTTTTCCGCACCCGGAGGGCCCCAACAACGAGAAGAATTCGCGCGGCCCGACGCGCAGGCTCACGTTGTCGACAGCGCGGACCTCATCGGTGGCGGACTCCCCGGGCGGCGGCGCGTAGCGCCGGGAAACCCCGCGCAGCTCGACGTCCGGTACGCCCTTGTCAGGCAAGCCGCTCGCGGGTGATGGCGTCCATGTGGATGCCGCGCTCGGCCAGCGCCTCGAAGAAAGGCACTGCCGGCACGCACTGCTCGGGGTTTAAGACGCCGCGCTCGGGAATGTCTCCGCGTGCCATCATCTGCGCGATGATCGAGGGTGGCACGCCGGTGTCGTACGCGCCGGCGCTGGCGCGCCACTCCACTTTCGGATAGATAATGCTCTCCATGGTGTAGTGGACCGCGCGTCCGCCGCGCTTGCCGGCCACTTCCACGCGCAGGCAGTCGCAGTCGTTGGGCACCGCGCCGTTGCTGGCGGCCAGCGGAGTGAGCACGCTGACCAGCACGTCACGCGGCTTCACCTGGACGCCGCGGACGTTGCGCGGCGTGTCGTCGGCCAGGTTGAGGTCGACCAGGGTTTTCACGGTGCGGATGAAATCCGAAGGCAAGGCCAGCCGGAACGTGGCCCGCCGAATCCCCTTGGTTTTGAACGAGAGCGGGAAGGTGGCCACTTCGGAGTGGATGGTGTAGTGCGCGGTGTTGAGCCCGATGGGCGCCGGGAACTGAATCTCCTCGCCGCCGGAAAAGGGCGGCAGCTCCACCCACTGGTCGCCGTCGTAAATCCACGGGGACATCACGCACTCGTCGAGCACGGTATCAATGGAATAGGGAGTGGAGAACAGCGCCTCACTTTCGGTGAAGTCGACGGCGCCGATCTTGATGTCCACCGACTCGACTTCCTCGAGCCGGTCGGCAGCGTAGCGCGCCATCACGTTGGTGATGCCCGGCGTGCTGCCGCAGCCCAGCACTGCAAGAATGCCGGCCTTCTTGAAATCCTCGTCGAGGGACATCTGCTTGCGGGTCATGTGGAACAGCCCGCCCAGATCCAGGTAGTGCACGCCGGCCAGCAGCGACGCGCGCATCACTTCCATGTTGAAATAGTACTGGGTGCTGTTGATGAGGACGTCGCAGCCCCGCACGATCTCGGCGGTGCCTTCCACGTCGCGTACGTCCACGCTGGCCGCTTCCAGACGCGGGTCGCCGAGCGACTCGATGAGATTGGTGGCGGCGTCCAGGTTGATGTCGCCGACCAGAACCTCTTTTACGTCCGGGCTGTCGAGCAGATCGTGCAGCGTCACCCGGCCCATTGCGCCGGCGCCGCCCAGCAGTGCAATTTTCACTCAGGCGCCTCCTACGACTTCGATACAGGATTCCAAAATGTCGAGCCCTTCGTCGAGCAGCGCGTCGTCGGCGACCAGCGGCACCAGCACGCGGATCACGTTGTCGTGCACGCCGGCCTTCAAAAGAATGAGTCCGCGCTCCCAGGCAAGCTTGATGACCCTCGCGGTCTCGGCTTTCGCGGGGGCCTTTGTTTCACGGTCGGAAACCAGTTCCATGGCCACCATGGCGCCCTGGCCGCGCACCTCGCCGATCAGCCGGTGCTTCTCCTGCATCTGGAGCATGCGGTCCGTGACGCGCTTGCCGATCTCGTTGGCGCGCGCGTACACGCTGCCGTCCTCGAGGGCATCAAGCACTTTGAGCGCGGCGGCGCAGGAGAGCGGATTTCCGCCGTAGGTGCCGCCCAGGCCGCCGACCATGGGGGCGTCCATGATCTCGGTGCGGCCGGTCACCGCGCCCAGCGGAAGTCCGGCCGCCAGGGATTTCGCGGAGGTGATGACATCCGGGATCACGCCGCTGTGCTCCACCGCGAACAGCCGGCCGGTGCGGCCGAATCCGCTCTGCACCTCGTCGGCCACGAATACGATGTTGTTGCGCTTGCAGATATCCGAAAGGGTGGGGAGAAACTCCGGCGGCGGCACGATGAATCCGCCCTCGCCCACCACCGGCTCGATGACCAGCGCCGCCACCTCTTCGGGGTCGGCGTGGGTCTGCAAGAAGGTCTCAAAATACTCGGCGCAGGCCAGCCCGCACTTCGGATAGGTGCTGCCGAACGGGCAGCGATAGCAATAGGCGTAAGGAATGCGGTGCACGTCGGGGGCCAGGGTGCCGAAGCCGAACTTGTACGGCTTCACCTTGCTGGTCATGGTCATCGTCAACAGCGTGCGCCCGTGGAATCCATATTCGAAGACCACCACGCCGCGTTTTCCGGTGTACGCCCGGGAGACCTTGACCGCGTTTTCCACCGCTTCCGCGCCGCTGTTGGTGAGCATCGTCTTTTTCGGATGGTCGCCCGGCGTGGCGTTGGACAATTTTTCCGCGAGACGCACGTACGGCTCGTACATGGTGACGTGGAAGCAGCCGTGCAGGTACTGCTCGGCCTGCGCTTGCACCGCCTCCACGACCTCCCGGGGCGTGTGGCCCAGGTTGAGCACGCCCAGGCCGCCGGCGAAGTCAATGAAGCGGCGGCCGTCCACGTCGCGGATCTCGGCGCCCTGCGCGCTCTCCATGAAGGCCGGCACGACGTTGAACACGCCGCGCGGAACGTAGCGCTCGCGCAAGGCGAGAAGGGCCTCGGTGCGCGGCAGCTCGGCGGTGACGGAAGCGGCGCCAGCAGTGGGTTCGGCCATGGAAACCTCCGAAAGGCGGGGTCCAGGGAGGGGCCGAAGGACACTCCCCTGGACCAGGCTCAATTGGGCGGAATGCGCCGCGGGCATTTCGGGGACAGGTCCGCAAATCCTTCACGGGGCGCGCCACGGTGCGTATCGCTCGTCTGGCGAGCGGCGTGCAGGGAAAGGTGAGGGTCCTGGCTTAACAGGCTCCCGATGCTTGCTCTCCAGTTCCTCGGCGCGGCGGGCACGGTGACCGGCTCCAAGCATGCCCTGCTGCACGACGGCAGCGCCACGCTCATTGACTGCGGCCTGTACCAGGGGCCCAAGACCCTGCGGCTGCGCAACTGGGAGCCGCTGCCCATCCCGCCACCTGAAATCGACGCCGTGATCGTCACCCACGCGCACATCGACCACACCGGCTACTTGCCCCGGTTGGTCAAGGACGGCTTCAAGGGCCGCGTCTACGCGACGCCCGCGACGGCCGACCTGCTGGGCGTGCTCCTGCCAGACACCGGGCATCTTCAAGAAGAAGAGGCCGCGTACGCCAACAAGAAGGGCTACTCCAGGCACAAGCCGGCCTTGCCGCTGTTCACCGAGCGTGATGCGTACAAAGTGCTCGGGCACCTCGAGCGCGTGGAGTGCGGTGAAACCGTCACGCAAAAGAGCGGCCTGCGTTTCCGCTACCAGGACGCCGGGCACATCCTCGGCTCCGGCATCTGCGAGACCTGGGCGGACGGCGTGAAGGTCGTCTTCTCCGGCGACCTGGG
>VGFD01000223.1 GCA_016868975.1 Armatimonadota bacterium
CAACAGCGCGGCGGTCACCGCACCCATCGTGGCCTCGCGGCTCGACCTCGGACGGGTCAATCGGATGCTCGACGTGGGCTGCGGGCCGGCCACCTATTCCATCACTTTCGCGAAGAAGAAGCCGAACCTCCAGGTGGACGCGCTCGACCTCGAACCGGCCACCCAGATCGCGCGCGGGTACGTGACTCAGGCCGGCCTCTCCGATCGCATCAACCTGATGGCCGGCGACTACACGAACATGAGCTTCGGTGAGGCGAAATACGACCTCGTCCTTCTCTCCAACATCCTGCCCAGCCACTCCATCTCGGAGTGCAAGGCGCTGCTTGCCAACGTGTTTAATTCCCTGACCTCCGAAGGCATGTGCGTGGTCAACGATTTCATCTTGAAGGATGATAAAACCGGCCCGCTGATGTCCACGCTGTTTGGGGTGAACATGCTGGTGAACACCGCGGCCGGCGCTACCTTCTCCGGCTGGGACCTGACCGACATGATGCAGACGGTGGGCTACATCCGCATGCAGATCGTGCCGCTGGATCCGACGCCTTATTCGCTCGTGGTGGGGATGCACCCGTAGCGGCCTCGGCTCGCTGCACGTGACCACCCACAAAGGGCGCTCAGCCGATCTCCGCCGCACGCTGGGCCTGACCGACCTGGTCCTGCTCGGCATCAACGGGGTGGTCGGCGCGGGGATCTTTCTGGGTCCCGACGATATCGCGCGGGCCGCCGGCCCCTGGGCGTGGGCCGCTTATCTCGGGTGTGGCGTGATGTGCCTGCTCATTGCGCTGTGCTTCGCGGAAATGGGCGGAATGTACGGCGAGACTGGAGGCGCCTACCTCTACGCGCGGGACGCCTTCGGGCCGTTCGCCGGATTTCTGGTGGGCTGGATCGTGTGGCTGGCCGCGGTTCTCGGGTGGGCCTCAGTGATGACCGCCTTCGCCGCGGTGGCCGCCACCCAGACCTGGCTCTCGGCGGAGGTTTCCGGATGGCTTGCTGCGCCGCTCGGCCAGGGAATGCTCATCGCGGCGCTGGGCGGCGGCCTGGGCGGGCTCAACCTGCTGGGCGCGCGGCCGGGCGCCACGGTCAACAATATTTTCTCGCTCGCCA
Organism: Armatimonadota bacterium; assembly: GCA_016868975.1. Lineage (GTDB taxonomy): Bacteria > Vulcanimicrobiota > Xenobia > RGZZ01 > RGZZ01 > VGFD01. The sequence continues at coordinate 1,105 of VGFD01000223.1, forward strand.
AATTAGTGCCGCTGGGGTTGTTCGTAATCCTCGGCGTTTTCTACGCGTCCCATTCTCCATTTGTCGACACGAGTCCCCAGGCCGCGCTCGGACTTCGCGAAATCGCGCTGGCCATGAGCTGGGTCTTGTTTCTCTATTCGGGCTTCGAGGAAATTCCGGTGCCGGCCGGGGAGGCGCGCGACCCGCAGCGCGACGTGCCGCGCGCGCTGGCCATCGTGCTGGGGACGGCCTGCGCGGTCTACGTGGCGGTACACCTGGTGGCGCAGGCCGGCTTTCCAGGTCTTCACCTGGTTTCGGATACGCCGCTGAGCGCCGCAGCGGGCGCGTTTCTCCCGCCCATCGGCGTGCACCTCATCGCGGTGGGGGGATTTATCTCGCTGCTCGGCGTGAACGCGGCCATCGCCTTCACCGGGCCGCGCAGCATGTTCGCGCTGGCACGGGACGGCCACTTGCCGCGCCAGTTCGCGTGGGTTCACCCGCGCTGGCAGACGCCGTGGCCCGCCATCATGGCCACCAGCCTGCTGGCGATGCTGCTGCCGGCCCTGGAGGGCATTTCCCTGAACGCGCGCGAGACCTGGCCGGGGATTGCCTGGCTGATTCCCCGCTTCGCGCTGTCGGATCTGCTCATCATGAGCGCGCTGGCCTCGCTGATGCAGTATATTCCAACGTGCCTCGCGGTGCTGGTGATGCGAAGACGCCGCCCCGACGCACCGAGGAATTTCCGCGTGCCGGGCGGCGATCTTGTTCCGGTGCTCGCGCTGGTGCTCTGTCTGGCGCTGTTCGTGCTGGCCGCGCCGAGCGAGCGCGTGGGGATTCTAGTCGGAATTTCGGCCGGAGTTGTCGTCTATTTCATCAACGGACTTCGAGCAGCTCCACGTCGAAAATGAGCGTGGCGTTCTTGGGAATTACCGGCGGATATCCGCTGGCCCCGTAGCCAAGCTCGGAGGGGATGGTCAGCTTGCGCTTGCCGCCCACTTTCATGGTGGAGAGGCCCTCGTCCCATCCCTTGATGACCTGGCCCTTGCCGAGCTTGAACGAGAACGGCTGGCCGCGGTCCACGCTGGAGTCGAATTTCGAGCCGTCGGTCAGCCAGCCGGTGTAATGCACGACGACGGTCTGGCCGGCGGTCGGGGTCGCGCCGTCGCCCGGAGCGAGCTCTTCGTAATGGAGGCCGCTGCTGGTGGTGGGCATCTTCAAATTCTCCTTACTTTATCGAGATAAGCTCGACATCGAACACCAGAGTCGCGTTGGGGCCGATTTTCGGACCCGCGCCGCGCTCGCCATAGGCGAGTTTTCCGGGAATGATGAGCTTGCGCTTGCCGCCCACCTTCATGGTGGCCACGCCCTCGTCCCAGCCGGGGATCACCTGACCCTGGCCGATGGGAAACTTGAACGTCTCGCCGCGATCCACGCTGGAGTCGAACTTGTCGCCGTTGGTGAGCCAGCCGGTGTAGTGGACTTCCACCATCTGACCGGGCTTAGGACTGTCGCCCTTGCCCACCTTGATCTCCTCGTACTCGAGGCCAGTGGCGGTCTTCTGACGCTTTCCGTCCGTCTTGTCGCCCGGCAGGCCGGTGGCCGGCACCGCGACGCCCGGAGGGGCGGTGGGGGGCGGCGGGGCTCCGGAATCCACGGCCTGGGTGACCGTCGGAGTGGTCGTCGTGCCGGCCGGACGGTCGCTGCATCCGGCGACCAGGAGCATTCCGCACATGGCCCCTCCGAAAAGCAGATTGCGCGCGTAAGTGGTGAAATTCACTGGGGGAGTCTCCTCATGATTGAGTGGCCCGCGTCGGTTACGCGGGGCTTCCGGGTTCTCCTGCCTTGTTCAAGGCGGCCTCCGCCACACCGGCCAGACGGTACATGCCCCGCTCGCGGTCGTCCAGGCTCACCCGACAGAAGCCGTCCACACGCCAGCCACGACCCAGATAATGGAGCATCGCCTCGCGGAGATGGCGGCGCCAGATGGCCGCCAGCCGCAAATCGTGCGCTTTCACAGACTGAAAATCAAGGGGAATCTCCAGCCAGAGCCGCGGCGCGTCCAGGTCAAACACCGGCATGCGCGGGGACGGACCGTCCGGCGTCTCCGCGGAGGACAGCGCGATCGGCTCCCCGTGATATTCCGGCGCCTCTGGGCCCGTGCACCGCACGTCCCAATCCACGATGAGGCGATCACTGTCGACGCCGCCCACCAGCGGGCCGTCCAGCTCTCCGTAAAAGCATTTTTCGTACGAGCGCACCCGCGCGCCCAGCCGCGCAAGGTTGAACCACGCGTTGCGGCTCTCCAGCGGATCGTAGGTCCAGACGATGCGCGCGCATTCCTGCTCGCGGGCGATCTCGCGCTGCCGCTGCTTGAGCTGAAAGCCCACGCCCTGGCCGCGCAGATCCGCGCGCACGGCGGCCATGTCCGACCACTGCACGCGCTCGTCGCCCTCCCAGCCCGGATAGCTCACGCAAAAACCGACCAGCGCTTGATCCTGGAACGCACCCACGATGATGCCGCCGATGCGTCTCAGGACGATAAATACGGAAACCGGCAACAGATCCGAAAAATTCTCGCCCCAGGTGTGCTTCTGCAGGGCCACGCACGCCTCGAATTCTTTGATTTCGACCAGCGATCGGACAAAAATCATGGCTTCAGCGTCAGCACCCGCTCGGTAAACCGCGCCAGGCGCTCGCGGCAGGGCGGATAGCCGTTGTCGGGCAACGGGATCACGCCGTCGGAATCCATGGTGGCGCGCGGCTCGGTAATGTCCTCTTCGAAATAACGGCGGCTATCGGAAGTATCCCCGGGCATGATGAATGCGTCGAGCGTGGCCAGCGCGAGGTTGTGCCCGCGGCCGACCCCGGTTTCCAGCATGCCGCCGCACCAGACGGGCACGCCGCGCGCGGCGCACAACGCGGCAATGCGGCGCGACTCTTCAAGACCGCCGACCCGGCCGGGCTTGATGTTGATGATGCGGCAGGCGCCCGCATCGAGCGCATGGCGCGCGTCGTCCACGTGGCGGATCGACTCGTCGAGGCAGATGGCCGTGCGCAATTGTTTCTGGAGGATGGCGTGGTCTGGAATATCATCGTGCGCGAGCGGCTGCTCGATCATCATCAAGTCAAACGCGTCAAGCTGCTGCAACAATTTCAAATCATCAAGACGATATGCCGAGTTTGCGTCGGCCATCAATGGAACGTCCCCGAAGCGGGCGCGCACCGCTTCAAGCGGAGCGATGTCCCAGCCCGGACGGATCTTGACCTTGATGCGGCGGTAGCCCTGGCCGAGATATCCCTCTACCTCGTGGATGAGCGCGTCGACGGACGGGGCGATCCCCACGCTGACCCCGCAGGCCACGGACGCACGCGTGCCGCCCAGCAGCCGGTGAAGCGGAATGTTTCGGGCGCAGGCGTGCCAGTCCCACAGGGCCATCTCCAGGGCGGCCTTCGCCATTCGGTTGCCGCGAACGCGCGAGAAACAGGTGCGCGTTTCGGACGCGTCGGCAAATTCGTGCGCAAAGACGAGCGGCGCCAGAAAATCGCGCAGGACGTGCCACGCCGTCTCGACGGTTTCCGCGGAGTAGGACGGCTCGGTCTCGGCCACGCACTCGCCCCAGCCGCTGACGCCCTCCGCGTGCGCCTCCACCAGGATACACACCTTCTCATGACAGGCCCCGACGCTGGTTTCGAAACGGCCGCGCAGGGGCAGTCGCACCACGCGGAGATCGATACGCTCCAGCCGCAAATCAGTTCTTGACTTCGCGGATGCGGCCGTCGGAAACAATGTCTGTCGGCGTGTGCGCCAGGCAGTAGGACTGCATGATGTCGCGCACCAGGACGCCCTCCTGGAGCCGCCTGCAGGATTTGAACTCGCTGAAGAAGTCTCCGCCCTCGGCCAGGAAATTATCCGTCGCTATGCGATACTTCCGCTCGGGATCGATGGGCTGGCCGCCCACTTCCGCGGAAATCAGGGTGCCAAGCCGGTAGGTCATCCGCGCGCCGGCCATCTGCAGCACCTTGTTGCCGGTGGGCCGCGTGGCGCTGCGCTCGAGCACCGCCCGCAAGGTCTTCCCGCTCATTTCCACGACCACCAGGTGATTGTCAAACGGCATCGCCTCGCGCACTTCACCGACGGTGACGGTGCCGGCCGCGATGTCCGCCTTCAGCGAGCCCCCGGCCACAAACGCGACGTCGGCCCCTGTCGACTCGCGCAGCGACTCGGTGACCAGGATGCCGAGCGGGCTGTCCTGGCGCTTGTCGCGGGTGAGCGGACGTTTCGAGACGCCCACGACAGCATCCAGCTCGGAGCTCATCATGGATTTGTAGCGCCCGATGATGTCGCACACGGCGGGATCCGGCAGCGTCTCCTTCTCGTAAACCCGCAGATGCTGCTGCTCGACGCCGAGAATCCTGCGGCTGTCCCTGTCGATGCGCAGGGTCACCGCGTTCAGCGCCGCGCCGCGATCGGTGCTCTGCACGATCACGCCGTCGGGGGTCTGCACCGCGTGCTCGAAATCCTCGTGGCCGTGGCCGCCGAGAAAGACCAGGGCGGGCGCCGGCTTTTCGCCGCGCGATTCCTCGACAATTTTCTTCGCTTCCGCGAGAATGTCGCGGCTCTGGTGGATCTGCTGGCAGTGCAGCACGATGGCGTCCGGATTTTCCTCGCGCAGCAGGCGGGGCAGCAGGTCGCGCAGCGTCGAGGGAATGTCGTTGAACTTCAGGCCGCGCACGTTCTCCTCGCCGGTCAACTGGGGCGTTTCCGGCTTGAGCAGGCCCACCACCGCAACGCGCGCGCCGTTCACCGTGTCCATCTTGTAGGGGCGCACCATGCTCAGCGGGTGTTCGATTTCCCAGATGGGGCGGCCGCTCAAACCGTCGACAAGGTTTGCGGCCAGGGGCGAGAAATTCGCCTGACTGAGGCGCTCGGCGAGGACCGGCACGCCATGGTCAAAATCGTGATTGCCCAGCGTCATCCCGTCGAAGCCGGCGTAATTCATGAAGTCCACCACCGGCTTGCCGTGGAAGATGGTGGAAATGGCGGGCCCCTGGAAGAAATCCCCACCGGAGAGCAGGAGGGCTTCCGGGTCACGGCCGCACTGGCGCTCGATCACGGTGGACAACCGGGCGGCCCCGCCCACCTTGCCGTCGGCGCACTCGTCGGGGCTGTAGAAGGGCTCCAGGTAACCGTGGAAGCCGCTCAGCTCGAGGATGGGTATCGACACCGGACGCGGCGTGCTCAGCCCGCCAAACTCGATACGGTCTTGCGGGACGGCGGGCGCCAGGGGTTGCGCGGGCGCGGGGAAAATGGGACGCATGGCACGAAAAGCCGAGCCCGGAGTGCGTACGATGGTGTCCAATTCCGCTGCCAATGCCATCCCCTTCCCGTGGACGTCGCGGACATGCCCCGAGTGGCCGCCCGATCATCCATCCCGGAGGATACCAGAGCGGCTTGAAAAGATCCTGAAACGAGTCCCGTCAGGTACGGCAACCTGCCGACCCGTGAACATGAGGAGGACCTTCCCAAATGGAGATATGCCACCTGCCGTCGCGCTTCACCTTCAGCGCGGACAAGATGCGCAAGGCCAACCTGTTCGAGACGGAGCGCTTCTTTCTGGACGCCTATTGCCTGCTTCCCGGCCAGGAGCAGAAAGCGCATTCGCACGCCGCCGAGGACAAGGTGTACCTCGTGATGCAGGGGACCGTGGCGGTCACCGTCGGCGACGAGACGCAAACCCTGGGCAAGGGGATGGCGGTGCTGGCGCCGGCCGGCGCGTCACACGGCGTAAAGAACGAAAGCGGCGCCGCGGCCGTGGTGCTGGCCTGGATGGCGCCGCATCCGTCGTTTAAATAAGGTTGTTAAACCCGCCGAAGGGGCCGCCGAGGCCGCCGCCCAGGCCGCCGAACGGGCTGCCGCCCAATCCGGCGTAGCCGCCCATGCCGAGCATCGGGTTGCCGCCCATCGGGTCGCCGCCGGTGAATGGCGTGGCCAGGTTGCTCACGTCGCTGTACTGGCCGAGGGCGGCCATCTGGCTCTGCTGGAGGTCCATCATCATGCCCATCAGCAGCATCATCTGCGGACCTGAAATTCCCTCCTGCTGGGGTTGGGCGCCGCCGGCTGGCGTTGCCCCGCCCTTCTTCTGCTTCGGGTCCGCCTCGCGGACAGCGCCTATTTCCCTGTTCATGCTTTCCTCCCCAATCCTGCCGTGGTCTTATCCTACCGGGTGGAGGAGGGCCGGCGTCAGTACAATTATTTTGCAGATGTAAACAAGAGGTTGCTGAAGTGTAAATTATTTTCGATCGATGAGCGACTCGGCGGCCTGCGCGAACAGGCTGCGCGCGGCCTCCGGGGCGCGCGCGAACAGGGAATCCAGCCCCTCGTCGAGCAGCGCGAGGCCCTGCCGCTGCGGGGCGTCGGGCGCCAGTCGGCCGCGCACTGCCGCCACCACCGCGCGGTGCTGCGCGATTGCGGCGTCCAGGACGGCGTCGGAGACGTCCCCGGAGCGCCAGGCGACGCCGAGATCGACGAGGGATTGCAGGCGCGAAGGCAATCGGGCAACCGCCACCCCGAGCGGAGCGGCGTCCTCGAAATCGACGTCGTTGGCCGCGTCCCGCAGGCGCGCGATCCCCATGGACAGGGCGAGCGGCGCGCCCGGATCGCGGGCAAAGGCGATGAGCCGATCCAACTCCTCGAGGAGCGCGGGCGACGTCTGAAAGCGCCCGCGCACGCCCTCCAGCGTGGCCCAGGGCGGCGGCGCTTTTCACAACGAGGTTCACGAGCGGGATCGGAGTGGGACCCGCCGTGAGCTCAGCTTCAAGGTAGCCGCCGGCCGCGCGGGCGAGTCGCTCGCCGCACTCGCGCAGGTCGGCTTCGATGGCCGCGAGGTCAGCATCGCCGCCCGCCAGTGCGGCCTGGAAGGCCAGCGCCGCGGCACGCACCTGGGCCAGCGCCTGCAGCACGGCGTTCCGCGCGGCCGGGTCCTGCACCGTCTGCTCCTGCGCGGCCAGGGCGTCTTCCACCTGGCGGGCGAATGGCTCCAGATCGGCGAGCGCGGCCAACGCGAAGCGCCTGCTCGGCGCCCGCACATGGAGCAGCAACCGGTTGACGAAGAGGAACGGCCCGCCCTCATGGAGTGCGGCGTGGTGCGCCCCGCGGGCCTCGCGCAGCATGCGCGCGCCGTCCTCGAGTCGCGCCGCGGACGCCTCGTCAGCACGCATTTCCTGCAACGCTTGCAGGCAGGCGTCGAACGCGACCACCGTGGCTTCGAACACGGCCGCGGACACTTCGGGGTTGCCCTCGGCGTCGTGGATGAACTCCGCGCGCGCCCGGGTGAAACGGCCGTGGGCTTCCCG
>VGFD01000224.1 GCA_016868975.1 Armatimonadota bacterium
GCCCGCCGCCGCGCGCCGCGCCTGGGGCGCGTCCACGCGCAAGGCGTGCCAGGCGCTCGCCGACGGTGTCCTGCCCATGCGCAGCGGGCGGGACGCGGAGCCCACCAGCGAGCCGCTCTCGCGCGGCGTGGCCCTGGGATTGTTCGATGCGGCGCGCGGCTCCGCGGACCTCTACTACCAGGCTCGCGCCCTCACCCGCCTCACCCACCACGACTCGCGCTGCGTGAGCGGCGTTTTTGTAGTGGCCCGCGCGGTGTCCGATCTGGTGGCCGCGCTGCTCATCGACCGTGATGCCCTTATAAGGATGGTCGTGGAGGCGGCCCGCTTCTCCGAGGAGAAGGCGCTGCCGGAAGACGATCCCCTTTCCGGACGGCTGGCGGCGGTCCAGCCAGGCGCCAGCATGCTGGAGCTGGTGGCCCGCCACGGAAACTCCGATCTGGTGTTGGAAGCGATCCCCTTCGCGGTCGGCGTCTTTCTGGCGCACTCGGAAAGTTACGAAGAGGCGGTCGTGCAGGCCGCCAAAGCGGGCGGCGGCGCCGCGGCCAACACCTTCCTGGTGGGCGCGCTGAGCGGCGCGCTGCACGGCTTTCGCGCCATCCCCACGCGCCTGCGCATGCACGTGGAGGACCTGGACGGCCTGCTGACGCTCGCGGACCAACTGAGCGGAGGGGATTGAAATGGCCACGCTGGTGGTGGATATCGAGACGGTCGGCGTGGATGCCGCCACCCTCGACGCGGAGTCGCAGCGCTACTTGCTGCGCGCCGCCGAGCGCGAGCCCACCGAAGAGGCCCGCGAGGCCGCGCGTGCACGCATCCGCGGTGAGTTCTCTCTGTGGCCGATGACCGGGCGCATCGTCACGATTGCAATGCTCAACGTGGACAGCGGGCGGGGTCGCGTCCTCTACGAAAGCGACCTTGAGGAGACCTGGGACGAGGACGGCACGACCTACGTCGGCACGGACGAAGTGAGCGCGTTGCACGAATTCTGGAGGCTGCTCGCCCACTACGCGCGCGTCGTCACCTTCAACGGGCGCGGCTTCGACGGCCCCTATCTCATGCTGCGCTCGGCGCTGCTCGGTATCCGGCCGAGCCGCGACCTCGTTGGAAAACGCTACGACGAAGCCCACGTGGACCTGCTGGAACGGCTCACCTGCTTCGGCGCCACCCGCAAGTTCAGCCTGGATTTCTACTGCCGGGCGTTCGGCATCCCATCCCCTAAAGGCCCATCCCCTAAAGAGTCCGGCGAGGAAGGGGTGTCCGGCGCCGACGTGGCGCGCCTCCACGGGGAAGGCCGTCGACGCGACATCGCGCGCTACTGCCGCAGGGACGTCGGCGCGACGGCGCTTCTCTACAGGCGCTGGCAAGAGACTCTGGGAGAAGGAATGGATTTCCAGCGCGGCTAAGTGGCGGCTCCCGTTCACGACGATTAGGAGGAGCCGCGCAGTGGCCGCGAAGTACGACGCAATCATCATCGGCGGAGGGCACAACGGCCTGATTGCCGCCGCCTATCTCGCGAAAGCCGGCTTGAAGACGCTGGTGCTGGAACGGCGTCACGTCCTGGGCGGTGCGGCGGTGACCGAAGAGGTCTTCCCGGGCTTCAAATACTCGGTCTGCTCGTACGTGGTGAGCCTCTTGCGGCCCGAGATGATCCGCGGGCTCGACCTGCCGCGGCACGGGCTGGAAATTCTGCCGCTGGTCGCCTCGTTCACGCCATCGCTGGACGGGCGTTACCTGCTGCGCACCGACGACGCGCAAGAATCGTTCCGCGAGATCAGCAAGTTCTCCACGCTCGACGCCGAGGCATACCCGGAATTCGGCCGCATGATGACGCAGCTCGCGCGCTTTGCCAAGCCGATTCTCTCGATGACGCCGCCGCGGCCGGACTCGCTGAAGCCCACCGAGTTGTTGAAATTGCTGGGTATCGGACAGCGCATGCGGGAACTCGGGCACGACCTGATGTTCGAGAATATGAAGCTGTTCACCATGAGCGCGGTGGATTTTCTCGAGGAGTGGTTCGAAACCGAAATTCTCAAGGCCACCATGTCGGTCAGCGGCATCATCGGGACGTTTCTCGGCGTGCGCTCGCCGGGCACCGCCTACGTGCTGCTGCACCACTACATGGGAGAGATTGACGGCGCCTTCCGCGCCTGGGGATTTTCCAAAGGCGGCATGGGCGGCGTCAGCAACGCCATCGCCTCGGCGGCCCGCGAGGCCGGTGTGGAAATTCGCACCAGCGCCGGAATCGCGCAAATCCTCGTCAAGGACGGACAGACCTATGGCGTGGTGCTCGAAGACGGTGAGGAGATTCACGCGCGGGTGGTCGGCTCCAGCGTCGATCCGAATCGCACGTTCCTGAAAATGATCGAGTCGGAGCACCTGGACCCGGCGTTTATCACTTCGATTCGCCGCTACAAATTGCGCGGCTCCTCGGGGAAGGTGAACCTTGCGCTGGACCGCCTGCCGCAATTCGAATGCCTGCCCGGCGACGGCAAGCACATGCGCGGCGACATCGCCATCGCGCCCAGTCTCGACTACCTGGAGCGCGCTTACGACGACGCGAAATATGGACGTTTTTCCCGGCGGCCGTACATCAACGTGGTCATTCCTTCGCTCACCGACCCCACGCTGGCGCCGCCCGGCAAGCACGTGATGTCGTGCTTCGTGCAGTACGCCCCCTATCATTTGAGCGAAGGAACCTGGGACGACCAGCGCGAGGCGTTTGGCGACATCGTGGTCGACACGCTGGAAGAATACATGCCGGGCCTGAAAAACTCAATTTTGCACCGGCAGGTGTTGACGCCGCTGGATCTGGAGCGCGAGTTCGGGCTCACCGAAGGCAACATCTTCCAGGGCGAGCTGTCCTTGGAGCAGTTGTTCTTTTTGCGGCCCACCGCGGAAACCGCGCAGTTCCGCACGCCGCTGCGGGGCTTGTACCTGTGCGGCTCCGGGGCGCACCCGGGTGGCGGCGTGATGGGCGCGCCCGGCATGATTGCCGCGCGCGAGATCCTCAAGGATTGGAGACAGTAGCGTGCACGACGTCATCGTGATGGGAGCCGGCCACGACGGGCTGGCCGCGGCGGCAACGCTGGGCCGCGCCGGTAAACGGGTTTTGGTGCTGGAGCGCAAGAACCGCATCGGAGGGCGGCTGGTCACCGAGGAGGTTTTTCCCGGCTTCAAGGTTTCTCCGTGCGTGAACACCGGAGGACGGCTGCGCCCGCAATTGATCAAGGACCTGTGCCTCTCGGTGGATTACATTCCGCACGATCCGCTGGTGCTGGCGCCGCTGGCGGACGGCAAACACCTCTCGCTGTGGCGGGCCACCCGCCGCACGATGGATGAGATTGCCCGGTTTTCGCCGCGCGACGCCAATACCTATCCGCGCTTCCTGATGTTCTTGCGGCGCGTCGTGAACGCGCTGGAGCACGCGCTGGATCTGGCGCCGCCCTCGGTGGAAGCCCCGCAGACGACCGAGCTGGTCAGCATGGCGCGGGTGGGCGTAAATTTGCGGCTGCTGGGCGATGAAAATCTGGTGCGCTTCATGCGCATGGGAACCATGCCGCTGGCGGATTTTCTCGACGAATGGTTTGAGACGGACGTCCTCAAGGCGGCCATCGCCGGCCTCGCGCTGCAGGGCACGGTGCACGGCCCGCGCGCGCCGGGCACCGCGTCGCTGCTGATCCTCGCGAATCTCGTGGGCTACGGGGACACGCCGCGGGGCGGTATGGGCGCCGTGCCGGCCGCGCTGTTGGCGGCGTGCCGCGCGCAGGGCGTGGAAGTGCGCACTGGCGCGGAAGTGACCTGCTTGCTGTTCTCCAACGGAGCGGTATCCGGCGTGCGCCTGGCGAACGGCGAGGAAATTCCCGCGGCGCGCGTGCTGGCTGCCGGGGATCCTCGCGAGGCGTGCCTCAAGCTGGTCCCGCCCGAGGTGCTGCCGCCCACGGTGACGCTTAACGCGCGCAATTTCCGCACGCGGGGCCGGGTGGCGCGCATCAATCTTGCGCTGAAGTCCCTGCCCGAGTTTGCCTGCCTGCGGGGCGAGCACTTTCAAAAGGGGAAGCACCGCGAGGGACATTTCAGTGAGCGTCTGCGCGGGCGAATCCACTTCGGCGGTTCGATGGACGCCCTGGAGCGCGCCGCCGACGACGCCAAGTATGGCCGCTGGTCGAAGGAGCCGGTGGTGGAGATGACCATCCCCACCGTCATGGATCCGGGCCGCGCCCCGAACGGTCAGCACGTCGCGGAATTGCTCGTGCAGTCGGCCCCCTACGGCCTGCGCGAGGGCGACTGGAACAGCCGCCGTGAGGAATTCGCCGATGACGTGCTGGGCTGGCTGGAAACCTTTGTTCCCGGACTGCGGGACGCGGTGCTGCACCGCCAGGTGCTCACGCCGCTCGACCTGGAGCAAAAATACGGCCTCAGCCAGGGGCACCTGCAGCACGGCGACCACGGGCTGGAACAACTGTTCTTCCTGCGTCCGATGCCGGGGACCTATCGCTATGCGACACCGCTGCCGGGATTGTACCTGTGCGGCGCCGGCACCCATCCGGGCGCGGGTGTGACGGCCGCTTCGGGCGCCAACGCGGCGCGGGAAGTCCTCCTCTCCTACCAGGGCACGTCGCGCACGCGCGAGAGCGTGAAAGCCGCGGCGAAATCCCCGGTGGGCGCCGGTCTGATGCTCTTCGGCGCCGGTCTGGCGGTGGGCGCGGCCTACAAGGCGCTGACCCGCAAGCCCAATGACGTGACTTCCGCCGCCGTCGAACGCCGCCGCTCCGACGACACCACTCAAGAAGACCTGCAGGTTTAGGAGAAGTTCAATGGGCGTCCCGACACCGTTCCACAACAAGACGGCTCCGCTGGTCAAGTCGATGCGCTGGAAGGAGTGGTCCGGCTATTTCGCGCCGGAGAAATACGACACGGTGCACGACAACGAGTACGTGCTGTACCGACAGACGGCCGGCCTGCTCGACATTTCTCCGCTGTTTAAATACGACGTGCGGGGAAAGGACGCGGCGCACTTCCTGGACCGCGTGATGGCGCGCGAGGTGTCGCGCTTGAAGCAAGGGCAGGTGGCCTATTCCACGTGGTGCGACGAGAGGGGCAAGTGCATTGACGACGGCACGGTGTCGGTGCTCGGGGAAAACTGGTATCGGGTGACCTCGGCGAATCCGTCGCTGCGCTGGTTTAAGATCAACGCGCACGGCTTCGACGTGCAACTGGAGGACACGTCGCAGCGCATTGCGGCGCTCGCGTTGCAGGGCCCCACGTCGCGCAAGATCCTGCAGCAGGTGTCGTCGGCGCCGCTGGATACGTTGAAGTTCTTCCACTGCGTGAGCGACAGGGTCGGCGGCGTGCCGGCAGTGATTTCCCGCACCGGGTACACCGGGGATCTCGGCTACGAGGTCTGGGTGGAGGCCAAAGACGCCGAGCGCCTGTGGGACGCGATCATGGAAGGCGGCAAGCATTACGGCGTCGGGCCGGCCGGCTTGCTGGCGCTCGACATGGTGCGCAACGAGGCGGGATTTATCTTGATCGACGTGGATTACAAGTCCGCGAAGCACGCCTTCACCGACGAGCAGAAGTCTTCGCCCTACGAGATCGGGCTGGGCTGGACGGTACACCTGGATCGTCCGGCAGGGCGCGAATATTTCGTGGGCCGCGAGGCGCTGGAGCGGGAGAAAACGCTTGGCTCGGCGTGGACGCTGGTCGGCCTGGAAATCGACTGGGACGAATTGGAAGCCGCCTACGACGCGCAAGATCTGCCGCCCCACGTGCCGACGACGGCGTGGCGCTCGGCCATCCCGATTTTCGATCCGCGGGGAGATCGTCAGGTGGGCTACGCGACCAGCGGAACGTGGTCGCCCATCCTCAAGAAAAATATCGCGCTGGCCACCGTGGAAACGCCATACGCCGCGCTGGGCACGCCGCTGAAGATGGAGCACATGATCGAGTTCAAGCAGGCGCTCTTGACCGCGAGGGTCACCAAAAAGCCGTTCTTCGATCCGCCCCGCAAGAAGTCGACGATAGGCACGGGAAAAACCGCCCAGCGCAACGGTGGCTCAAGCACCACGGCAACACCCCAGACGGCCCGCACCTGATCCGGGGCCCCACGCCCGCATTCGCCGCCACCCGCCCAACGCGTTCGCCGCAAAGTGGGAGCGAACACCCGTCAGCCCAACGCGTTCGCCGAAAAGTGGGAGCGAACACCCCTCGGCCCAGTGCGTTCGCCGCAATCTGGGAGCGAACGTTGCGGAGTTCGATAGGCCACGAAGCCAATCTCCACGCGTTCGCCGCGAAGTGGGAGCGAACAAATCTCGGTTCGTGGTGTTCGCGGCGTTCTGGGAGCGAACGCCCATCACGGGGCTGTGTTCGCGGCGTTCTGGGAGCGAACGCTCTTTATTGACGGCGCGGTGGGCGTCGGCGCAGTCTCTTTCTCCCGCTTGAACAGGGCCTTGAAATTCCGCCACGTCCTGGCACCTTGCCGCTTGATTTTGCGCGACGTGGTGGCGATGGTCTTGCGGTTTGCCACTCCAAAGCGCGCGGTCGCAAGCACGGCCTGGACGGCGAGTGCGGGGAAGAGCATCGCGCCGCTGGAGGCGACCAGCGTGCACACGCCGATCCCCGCTTCGAGCGCGCCGACGATTTTCTCGTCGCGATTGTGAGTGCGCATGCCGCGGCGGATGCGGGCCGCGCCCATGGCGATTCCAATCGCGCCGGAAGCGTAGCTGAAAAGATCGCTGGTGTGCGCCAGGCTGGATGCCAGCGGGCTCGGCGTCATTGCCGCTGCCGCCAGCGCGGTTCCCACGAACACGCCGCGAGACAATTCGCCGGCGCCGCTGAAAACCTGCACGTTGTCCTTTTTGCGCACCCCTTCGATGACTTCCAGCACGCCCGCGGCGCCAATGCCGATGCCGCCCAGATATCCCCCGAGCGTGGCGGTAAACGTGATCAACGGAAGCGCGGCGTCGAAAACCGCGAATTGCAGAAAGCGGGGAAGGAACCCCAGCGCTCTGGGGATTTTCGAGATCACCTTGCCGGCGCTGCCCACGCCGCGGGAGAACTTCTCCCAGAATCCGTCGGGCGGATCCTCGCCCCCTTCTTGAGGGGGGGCGACCGTGTCGGTGGGCGGAGGACCGGGTTGCCCCCCGTTCGTGGCCGACAGCGAAGCGGCCCAGGACGAGAGCGTCTGGGTCGGGAGCGGCGTTCGGACAGACACTGCGGGCAGCATGATGGCAGCATCAGTGTAGCAGCGATAGCTGGAAAAGATCCCAAAGCGATGTGAACATGTGGCAGGGGTGTTCGCTCCCAGATTACGGCGAACGTTGCGAAGGGGTGTTAAGGGGGCGTTCGCTCCCAGATTGCACCGAACGCGTTGGGCCGAGGGGTGTTCGCTCCCAGATCGGAGCGAACGCCAGGGGGCGGGTCTAGCGCTGCGGCGGGGCCAGCGGCGGGGGCGGGGGAATCGCGCCAGGGGCGGCGGGCAGCGGCATCTGGGCGGCCATCGCGGCAGCGGGGCCGGCCGCCGCGCCCAGCGCGGAAAGCTGGAGCGGGTTGGAGCTGAATGTGCGGACCGGAACGGCCTGCTGATTGCGGCCCTTCATCCAGTTGCCGACCGGAGACTGGAACGAGAATGGATTTTTCAGTGAATCCTTCATGTGCGACATCAGGTCGCCGTTGCCGCTGATGGTGTAGGATCCGTCGGGCATTCTCTGCGCGACCATCTGCTGCTCGGTGCGGCCAGAGCCGGACATCAGGTTGTTCACCTGACCCATGAAGCCGGGCTGCTGTGGGTTGAGCGCTTCCGTTTCGGTCACCTGCTTCGCGGTCACCTGGCCGTTGCGGTCGTTGATCTCGAGGTACGAAGTCTCGCGATGGGGCATTTTCGGCATCACGCCGGTCAGCATGTTGAAGGACACGCCGCCGCCCTCTTCAGTCACGGTGGCGTTTGCCTTGATGGTGTGCGAGTTGTCCGCGTGTACGACTTCCTGCATGGCCTGGAATACGACGGGGCGTCCGTTGGGTCCAGCCTGCGCCTGCGCCTGCGGCGGCGTGGAAAATCCGTAGTCGAGCGTGCCCGGGTCGAACATCGCCATCGGGCCGTTGGGGGCCAGCGCCACGGCGATCTTGCCGTCGGGCGTGATCTGCGCCTGCACTGCCTGGTCCGGCTTGCCGGCGGGATGCGCGATGGCGGCCGAGCCTTCCTTCGACCACGCGCCGGTGATCTCGAGGGGCTGGTCGGTCAGGCCGGCCGGAATCTCGGCGTGGAAGCGGGTGCCCTCGGGCGTGGTGGCCACCTCATAGCTGGCGCCGCTCTTGCCCTGCCACTTCTGGTACTCGATGCCGGCGGCGTCGCGCTCACGGGTGTAGGTGCGAATGCCGTCGTCGGCCTTTTGCAGCACCACGCGATCGGTGGGCGCC
>VGFD01000225.1 GCA_016868975.1 Armatimonadota bacterium
AGCAATTCCACCAGCCCGCGCATCAGCCGGCTCTTGGCCTGCCCTTTCTCCCCCAGAAAGACCATGTCGTGGTGGGCCAGCACGGCGTTCACGATCTGGGGAATTACCGTATTCTCATACCCGTGAATCCCGGAAAATATCTCGCGGCCCGCGCCCATGGCGGCCACCAGATTGCGCTCCATCTCATCCTTCACGGAAGCGCTGCGCCATCCACTCTCGCGCAGTGCCCCCAGGGTGCTCGGAAGCGTCATTGCAACGCGGCCCCTACGCCGTCGCGGCCGCCATCATTTTCGGAATAATGTCCCGCCCGAACTCGGCCAGGTTGCGGTGCTCCTCGCCGCTCATCAGGTACAGGTTGAACTGCGTCACGCCGACTTCCTCAAGCTGGGCCAGTTTCGCGCGCACCTGCTCGGCGTTGCCGATGACCGTGAAGCGGTCCACCACCTCGTCGCTGACGAAGCCGGCGTGTTTGGCGCCCACTTCGGCGTGCTCGTGGTAGTCGTACCCCTCGCGGCTGCGCACGTAGGTGGTCAGCTCGGGGGGCAGATCCTCGGGCTTGTAGCGGTTCACCAGGTCCACCACGTGGTTTGACACCAGCGCCGGGAACCAGCGCACGGCGTCGCGGGCCACCGTGATGTCGTCGTGGATGAACGCGGGCGCCGCCGCCATCACGCGGATGCTCTTCGGATCGCGCCCGGCCTGCCGGGCGCCCTCGTGCAGGAAGCCCATGCACCACTTGATCAGGTGCGGGTCGGCGAACTGCAACACCACGCCGTCCGCCACGCGGCCCGTCGACTGGAGCACCTTGGGCCCGTAGCCCGCCACCCACACGGGGATCTCGTGCTGCGCCCACTTCATTTGCAGCGGCGCGCCCTCGTGCTCGACCTCCTCGCCGCGGCCCATGCGGCGGATCTTGTCGATGGACTCCTCCATCACCGCGATCGTGGTGGGCTTCTTGCCCATCACGCGGCGCGACGAGTCCCCGCGGCCGATCCCCAGGTCCATGCGGCCCCCGGAAATGCGGTTGATGGTCGCGTGCGCGCTGGCCGTTACCGAAACGTCGCGCACCATCGGGTTGGTCACGCAGCACCCCAGGCGCATGTTCTTCGTGTTCAGCGCCATCATGGTGAGGTACGGGTAGGGCTCCTGCCAGAGCACGTGCGAATCAAATACCCACCCGTAGGTGAAGCCCGCGGCCTCGGCTTCCCTGGTGAGGGCCACCACTTCTTGCGGCTCCCAGTCCAGCTTCAGGGTAAATCCGAACTCCAGGCTCATTGCGGTCCTCCCCATGTGATTTTTTTATCCAGCGACCGTGGCGCGAACGCGCGCCACTCAGCCAAAGACCGTGGCGCGAGGGCGCGCCACTCAGCCAAAGACCGTGGCGCGAGGGCGCGCCACTCAATTCGACCTTCACAACGGCCCCGCCTGCCACCCCACCACCCGCGTCGGGCGAGGGCGCGCCACTCAGCCAAAGACCGTGGCGCGAGGGCGCGCCACTCAATTCGACCTTCACAACGGCCCCGCCTGCCACCCCACCACCCGCGTCGGAGCAAGCCGGATCAGCCCTTCCACCGGCACCCGCTCGTACTGCGCATACTTCTCGCGAAGCAGCGCCAGGGACGCCTCATCCGGCGGCGTCACGGCGGCATCGCACTCGACCATCAGCCAGCGCAGCCGCGACCAGTCCTCGTCGTAGACGTCGACCAGCAGCACCGCGCGGGGATTTTCCAGCACGTTGCGCACCCGCCGCAGCCTTTGCACGGGCACCCGCTTGGGCTTCCCGTCCAGGGGGACGAGCGCCTCGCGGCCGTTCCAGGCGAACACCACGGGGATGCAGTGGGGGCGCCCCTCCCGATCCGAAGTGGCCAGCCGCGCCACCCGCGCTTCGCAGAGGAAAGCGCTCTCCGAAGGGCTCAGACCGCGGCCCCCACCCGCTCCGGCCACTTCAGCGCGGGAATCACCTCAGCGCCCATCATCTCGATGTACTCCGCCTGGTTGCGGCCCACGTTGTGCACGTAAATCGCGTCAAATCCCAGGTCGATAAAGTGCTGCAGCAGATTGGCATGGAACTTCGGATCGCTGGAAATGTGCACCCGCCCCTTGAAGTGTTCGGGCCGCACCATTTTCGCGATGGCGGCGAACACTTCCGGCTCGCGGATGTCCGCCTTGGGGAAATTCATCCCGCCGTTGGGCCACTCGCGGACGGCGTTCTGGGTCGCCTCCTCGTCGGTGGGGGCCCAAGACACGTGCAATTGAAGGAGCCGCGGCATGATGCTGGGATCTTTCCCGACGGACGTGGCGCCCTTCTCAAAGCGCTCGATGATGCCGCGGATCTTCTCGTCGGCCGCGCCCACCGTAATCAAGCCGTCGCACACCTTGCCGGTCTGCAGCGACATGTACGGCCCGGAGGTGGCCACGAAAATCGGCGGCGGCTTTTCCGGCATCGTGTAAATGCGCGCCGACTCCAGCGTATAATATTTTCCCCTGTGCTTCACCGTCTGGCCGGAGAACAACTTGCGGATCATCTCGATGGACTCCAGCAACCGCTCCACGCGCTCCGCCGCTTCCGGCCAGTAGCCGCCCACGATGTGCTCGTTGAGCGCTTCCCCGGCGCCCAGGCCCAGCCAGAACCGGCCCGGAAACATCGCTTCCACGGTGCAGGCCGCCTGCGCGATGATGGCCGGATGATATCTCCAGCCCGGCGGCGTCACTCCGGTCACGAACGGCACCGAGGTCGCCATGCCCAGCGCGCCCAGCCACGACCACACGAACGCGCTCTGCCCCTGCTCCGGCGTCCACGGGTTGAAATGGTCGGAAGCCATGATGCCGCCGAACCCTTTCGCCTCCGCCTGCTGGCACCACTTGAGCAGATCCGTGGGGTGGAACTGCTCGAACATTGCCGCGTATCCGATGTGCTTTTTCATGGCAACCTCCTCAGGGAAACAGGTTTTTCTCCGGCTCCAGAACGAGCGCGGCGGCGCCGCCTTCGCCGCCGTGAAAATCGATGCCGCGCGCCACGGCGGCGGGAACGCCGCCGGTCTTCCCCATCACCAGCTCGGCAGCGGCCGCGATGGCGTCCGCCGTGCCCATCACGCTGGCCGACAATTCGTAGCCGTGTGGATCGCGCACCCCGCGATAATCGGTGACCGGCTCCATCCCGGCCACGCCGATGGCCACGTTCACGATGCCAGATCTCCAGGGCCGGCCAAACGAATCGGTGATAATTACCGGCAGGTCAAACCCCAGCCGACGGGATAATTTCTCGCGCAGCAAGCGCGCCGAAGCATCCGGATCCTCGGGCAGGAGCACCGCCAGCTCGAGCCCGCCGGCATTGGAAAGATCCACGCCCGCGTTGGCGCAAACGAATCCGTGGCGGGTCTCGCTGATAATCATGCCGCGCGCCATGCGCACCACGCGGCGGCTCTCGCGCAGGACAATCTCCACCTGCCGCGCGTCGCGCCCCCACTCGGCGGCGAAGGCGGCGGCCATCGACGACGGGGTCACGCTGTCGAGGCGCACCACGCGCCCTTCGGCCTTGCTGACAATCTTGTGGGTTACCACGAGGATGTCGCCGGCGCGCACGTCGCGATCGGCCGCGTCCCCCAGCAGTGCGGCGAGGTCGTCCCCGGCGTGCACCTGGGGGATGCCGCGCAGCGGACGAAACTCCACGGCTTTCATCGGCAAGTGGCCAGCAGCGGCATGCAGGCCGCCAGATCTTCGGCGGTGTCCACGTCGCGCGCGGCGGACTCCGAGCGGTACATCCTCACGTGAAGCCCCTCGGCGCGCGCCTCCGACTGATGCCGCGCGAAGCTGTCCGGCCCGAACTTGTAGTGGATGGCGGCCGGCGGCGAGGCCAGCAGCATGTTGGTGCCCTTCTCGGCGCGGTCCGGGGCCAGCACCACGGTGCCCTCGTCGGCCAGCGAGCGCATCGCGCTCACGTCTTCGGGCGTCAGCCAGGGCAGGTCGCCGTGCACGATCAGCAGGGCGTCCGCGCCGTCGCAGACCGCCCACATGGCGGCTTCCTCGGCGGCCTCGTTCAGCCCGCTGGTCCGCTGCAAGACGGGCGTGGCGCGGCTCTCCACGTGGCGCAGCACGTCGGGGTCGGGGCTCACCACCACGATCCCGTTCACCGCGCGGCTGGCGTGGATGGCGTCGAGCACGCGGTCGAGCATCGCCAGGGTCAGGCGGCCGCGGTCCACGTCCTCCTCCTGGAGTCGGCTCTTGGCCTCGTCGAGCGCCTTGATGGGGACGGCGGCCAGCAATCTCACGACCGCACCCCCATGGCGTGGTCCAGCACGGCTGTCGCCAGCT
Organism: Armatimonadota bacterium; assembly: GCA_016868975.1. Lineage (GTDB taxonomy): Bacteria > Vulcanimicrobiota > Xenobia > RGZZ01 > RGZZ01 > VGFD01. The sequence continues at coordinate 4,312 of VGFD01000225.1, forward strand.
GCACCCGCTCCGCTTCCCCGTGCATCACCGAGGGGATGATCAGCGGCTCGACGCCTTCCGCCCGCACGGCCTCGCTCAAGGACGCGTCCGCGGGATCGATCACCAGCACGTCAACAATCCCCCGATACATCCGCGCGATGCCGACCGCGCCGGGCTCGTGGCCCATCGACGCCAGCATGTCGGCGGCCGGCCCGCGCAGCGCCTGTCCGCCCACCGTGGGACACACCGCGATCTTGCGGGCGGGCGCGGCCCGCAGCGCCTCGCGCATGCCGGGCACGGCGAGGATGGGCCCGATGCTCACGAACGGGTTCGAAGGACAGAGCACGATGACGTCCGCGGCGCCCAGGGCCTCCCGGGCCTCGGCGGGGGGGCGCGCGTCGGCAATCCCCTCAAGCTCCACGGACCGCACCGGATCCTGGTGATGGCGCTTCACGAAATACTCCTGGAAGGCGAGCCGCTCGCCGGCCCGGGTCATGATCCAGGAAGCCACCTGCTCATCACTCATGGGGATCAGCGCGGCGCGCACGCCGAGCGCCTTGCACAGGTGGCGCGTGACCTCGGTGAGCCGGTGCCCCTCTCCCAGCATGCGCGTGCGCAGCAGGTTGGTGGCCAGATCACGGTCCCCCAGGCGGAACCAGTCGGGCTCGCCGTACCGCTTCAGAGTCTCCATGCAGGCGAAGGTGTCGCCGCGCACGCCCCAGCCGGTTTCGGGATTGGCCTCCCCGGCGAGGGTGTACATCACGGTGTCGAGATCGGGGCTGACGTGCAGGCCGAAATGGTTGAAGTCGTCGGCGGTGTTGCCGATGACGGTCAATTCGTCTGGACCGAGCACTTTGTAAAGGCCGTGCGCCAGACGGGCGCCCCCCACGCCACCGGCAAGCGCCGTGACCCGGGTGGCCGAACTCCGCGGGGACATCTGGGCTCCTACTTCAGCAAGAACTGGCGGCCCTGGGCCGCAGGCGCGGGGGGTTCGACGGGCCCCGGAGCCCCTCCTACTGTATGCCGTAGAACGCCTTCCAGTCGGCCTCCACGCCCGCGCTGCTCTTGCCGAAGGCGTCCTGCATGGCGTCCGCCGCGTCCTTTCCGCGGGCGCCGCGCATCAAGCGGGAAACCGCGTCGCTGCCGTATTTCTCGCGTATGAAAAACACGATCGAGGTGAGCAGTTTGTCGTAGTCGCGATACTGCTCCTGCTCGTCGCTGTTGCGCTCGTTGACCAGTACCACGAAGGAGGCGTCCTTCGCGCTGTATCCCTTCATGTAGGATTTCACCGCGGCCAGGTCCAGCCGCGAGGCGGCCGGCTTGATGGATTCTTCCGCGTAGTGCGCGAGCGCCTCATACAGCCATCCCCAGATCTTCTCGCGGTCGGTGCCCAGCACCTGGAACGCGAACAGGTGGTTCATCTCGTGGCGGCACGTTTCTTCGACGCTCCACGGCTGGTAGTGGCGCTGGCTGCGCCAGTCGCCCAGGTTCACCAGGGTGGTGTTCAGCCCGCTGAGCGCGATGCCGGCGAAGCGGGTGCGGGCCCGCAGGCGGTTGGCGAATTTCGGGTGGGTGTGGGCTGGATTTTCCAACGAGCAGAAATAAAACGTCATCGGCGTCGGGGCGGACAGGCCCATCAGGCTCGCATTGTACTCCGCGGAGGCGTCGAGTCCGTCGACCACCTCCTTCACGTACTTGAGATCCGCCTTGCGCGCGTACACCGTGCAGGTGCGCGTGTTGCGGGTCATCCAGTCGTCGCCCAGCATCCCCTCGATTTTGCCGACGTCGCTCCAGTCGGTGGAGGAAAATCCGCCCGGCGCGCCCGCCGCGCTCGCCCCGGGGCTGGTGGTGGGATTGTAGGCCGGCAGCGGCTTGCGGTGTCGCAGGAATTCCACGCGGTCGCCGGCTTTCGGCGTGCCGCTGGATTTTCCGACCAGGAGCGCGGTGCTCGTCGCGGGCCCCACGGTCACCACCATGCCTTCCCCCAGCACCTTTTCCCCGCGAAGAAACCGCACCCGGTCGCCGACCTCGTAGCCATCCGCCTTGCCGGCGGAAAAGGTCCAGGTGTCAATGGTGCCGGTTGGCTTGCCGAGCGCGGCCGGCCCCGGCGTCGTGTCGGCCATGGCGACCCGGCCCAGCACGAGGATGAACAACACGCACAACATTCTCATCGTCATGAGGGATTGGCCACGGCCTGTTCACATCCTGTCTGAAACCGGCAACAAACCGGCCATGAATGGCAACACTTCGAAAACATTTTCGCAACATCGGGGACACGCCGGGTTCACGCGGCGCGATTACCATCAGCGTATCAGATAAACGGAGGGCAAATTCATGGACAATTTTGGAACGCGCGCCATCCAGATGCTCGGCCAGGTCCGCAACAACCAGCCGGAGGTCGAGGCCATGCGCGGCCCCGACCAGGAGCGCACGCTGAGCTACTTGCAGCAGCTTTCGCCGCCCATGCAGCGCGAGGTGCTTTTGTCCACCGCGCCGGGCGGCGGCCAACTCAAGCCTTCCCAGGACAGCGTCCACCTGTCCCGGGAGGCCCGCGAGGCGCTCACCCGGCACTGAGAGGCGCGTCAGGGCGACGCGACACGATCAAACCGATTTGGGCTCAGTGGTGCGCGGCCGGCGGCTTCAACTCATGATCAGAGGGGCCACTGACGCTACCGCTCGAATATCTCGTCGGCCCCCACCGCGCTGCTCTTCGGGCTGCGGTGGAGGCCGGCGCGATACACCGTCCACTCCACCAGGCGCTCCCAGTCGGGCAGGGATGGGAGGATCACGTGCGTTTCCCCGCCCGCGTGGATTTCAATGCGCGACGGATACACCTGCACGCTCCCCCACAGCGTGCGATCCAGCCCGCTGGTGCGCAGGACGTGTACCGAGTCGACGTCGCGCCAGGCGATTTCCCTGCGCTTTTCGGCCGCGACAAATAGCAGGCCGTCCTCCTCGATGGCGACGTGCTCGCCGGCTTTCAAGCGCCCGCGGATCAAGCCGATGACCCCGGTGCCGGCCATCCAGGCGGGCGCCAGGAGCATCAGCATGGGATCTCCGCTGAGCAAGGTGCCCACGAATCCCCCGATGAGCGTTCCCCACTGTCCGCCCTGGCTGACCGGCCGCGGCATCCCGATGTAGCGGGGATAGTGGTAGTGCGTCCGTGCCGGGCGGTGCAGCCGGCTGCTCATCAGGGCGTCCCGCATGGCGGCCGCGCTGGGATATCTCCGCTCCGGCCGCAGTTCGAGCGCGCGCATCACCACTTCGGACAGACCCGAGCTCATCCCGGGAATCAAGCGCCGTGGCGGCACAAACGCAAAGGGATTATCCGCCGGATCTTTTCCGGTCAGCATCTGGTGCATGGTGGCGCCCAGGCTGTAGAGGTCAGAGCGCGCGTCGGTCTGCCCGCGCCCGTAGTGCTCTGGCGAAGCAAACCCCGGCGTGCCCACCACCACGGTGTCGGCGCTTTTTCCCGGAGTGTAGAGGCGCGCGATGCCGAAGTCAATCAACATGAGCCGCCCGTCGCTCGCCCGCATGATGTTCCCGGGCTTTAAATCGCGGTAGATGATTGTGTTTTCGTGCAGATATCCGAGGATATCGAGCAGCGCCAGCGCCACTTCGCCAACCTCGAACTCGGTCATCAACCCGTGGGCCTCAAGGTATGCTTCCAGGTTTTCTCCCACGACCAGCTCTTCGACCAGGTAATCGCTGTCGTTCTCGGTAAAATAGTCGATCACGCGGGGAATGCCGCGGTGCCGCAGTTTTGACAAGATCTCCGCCTCCTGGCGGAACTGCGCGCGGATTCCGGCGAGGTCCTCGGGACGCGCCTGCAGCGGGCGCATCTCCTTCACCACCCACTCCCCCGGCAAATTGGCGTCGGTGGCCCGGTAGATGACGCTCATGCCGCCCAGCGCCAGCACCTCCACGACGCGGTAGCGGCCGTGCAGCAGGTGCCCGTCCGGCAAGCGCTCCAGCCCGCGGATCAACGCACGTACACCTCGTCGGCTTCCTCCAGGTCGGTGCGGATCTGGGGACGCAATCCCCCGCGCGCCACGATGGTCTGCAGCAATTCGTTCCACCCGTCGAGC
>VGFD01000226.1 GCA_016868975.1 Armatimonadota bacterium
AGCAGCCTTTGGAGCGCGTGACCGCCGTGGTTCTGGCCGGCGGCCACCTCGAGGAGCGCCTCGCGCAGGTCGTGGCGGTTAAGCACAAGGCGTGGATCCCGCTGGGCGGCCGCCTGATGGTCGAGCGCGTGCTGGACGCCCTCGACGGCTGTCCCCGGGTGAATCACCGCGTGCTGGTGGCCAACGCCGCCGACGTCCCGGACAGCGTGCGGCGACGCGTGGACGCGCTGGCCGCGCCCGGCGAGAAGCTGCTCGACTCCCTCGAATCCGGCGTGAACGCGGTCCAGGGAAAGACCGACGCCATTCTTGCGATCCCCTGCGACATGCCGTTCCTGGAGCCGGCCAGCCTGGACGACTTCCTCGACCGCTGCGCCCGGCGGCCCGCCGAGATCTGGTACTCGTTCGTGCGCCGCGAGGTTTCCGAGGAGCGCTATCCCGGGCTGCGCCACACCTGGGTCCAGATGAAAGACGGGACGTTCTGCGGGGGCGGGCTCATGCTGTTCCGCCCCTACATGCTGGCGCGGGCCCGCGCGCTGATGGCGCGACTGGCGAACGCGCGGAAGTATCCCTGGAAGCTGGCCGGGCTGCTGGGGCCCAAGATCATCTTCAAGCTGATCATCAAGCGGCTCGCCATCGCCGAGGCGGAGGAGCGGATGTCGCTGCTGCTGGGCGGCGCCGCGGCCGGCGTGGAGAGCCCCTGTCCCGACGTGGGGTTCAACGTGGACGCGCCGGAAGAGCTGCTCACGGCGCGCGTCCTGGTGGGGGAAACCGCCTAGCGGCAGGTCGAATTCTCCAGCAACGAAGGTTCCAAGGAGTAGGTTGTGGATTATCTCGCAGTGCCGCAGGAAGCGCGCGGAAAGGGCCGCGCGGAGGCCAACCTGTCGGACCTGGCCAGCCGCGACGTGCTCGCGCGGCTCCAGGAGGCGCTGGCACGCTCGCTGGGCGTGGGCCTCACGGTGTGCGATCCCGACGGCACGGTCGTCACCCAGGCCATCCCCGACAAGAGCGACCTCCACGGGGTCGTCGTCTCCCACCGCCTGTTCGCCGCCGAAGTTCTGATGAAGGCCGCGCTTCAGGAGGACGCCGAGGATGGGCCGTTCCGCGTGCGCGTTGGCGCCGGGGCATCGATGCTGGTACAGCCGGTGGTGGCCGGAGAGACCGCGGTCGGCGCCGTCATCGCGGGGCCGTTCTGGTCGCGGCGGGCGACTCCCGAGCAGATGTCCGAGTTGCTGCAAACGGTGGGCGTCGCGTCCAACGGGCGGGTGACCGCCACGGCGCTGTCCGCGAGGAAGGTCGAGGCGGTGCGCGACGGGCTGCTCACCGTGAGTCTGCTCGCCGGGCAATTGTGCGAAGAGCGCCTGCGCGCGGCGCACTCCATCTCCACATTGACGACGCTCAACCGCATCGGCCAGACGGTGAACTCGGCGCTGGGCCTGGAGCAGGTGTTGGAGGAGGTGCTCGACCAGGCGCTCACCCTGTTCGGCGCCGAGTCCGGCTCGCTGATGCTGAAAAATGAAGACGCCGACGAGATGCGCATCCTGGTCGCGCGGGGGCTCTCGAAGGAAATCGTGGCGGCCGCGCGGGTGAAGGTCGGCGAGGGGATTTCCGGAATGGTGGCCCGCGAAGGCCAGCCGAAACTGCTCCGCCGCGGCGTCCGCGAGCGGGACACGAAATTGAAGCGCGGCGCGGTGATGCAATGCGCGATGTGCGTGCCGCTGAAGGTCCGCGACGAAGTCATCGGCGTGCTCAACGTGAAGGGCGGCGAGAGCGACGACTACAGCGAGCAGGACCTCGCGGTGCTTTCCGTGATGGCCTCGCACGCGGCCAACGCCATCGCCAACGCCCAGTTGTACGACCGCGCAAAGCGGCGCGCCACTGAAATGTCCGCGCTGTTTTCCATCGGCACCGCCATCAATTCCGAGCTGGAGCGCAATCAGGTCTTGCAGACGGTGCTCGACCACGCCACCGAATTGCTGAATGCGCGCAAGGGCTCCATCATGCTGCTCGAGGACGAGAGCGACGAGATGTACATCGAAGTCGCCACCGGGCTCCCAGAGGAAATCATCAGCACGGTGCGGCTGCGGCTCGGAGAGGGAATTGCCGGAAAAGTCGCGATGGAAGGCGCGCCGCGTCTGCTGCTCAAGGGGGTGGAGGATGAGAACACCCGCAGCGCCGGCCGCGAGCACCAGAGCGCGCTGTGCGTGCCGCTCGTCGTGCGCGAGCACGTCATCGGGGTGATCAACGTCAGCGACCGGCACGACAAGGGGAATTTTACCGAGGACGATTTGAACCTGCTGGTGATGCTGGCCAACGAGGCGGCCATCGCGATTGAAAACGCGAAATTGCACCACGATCTGCAGGAATTGTTCGTGTCCAGCATCACCGCGCTGGCCAACGCGATCGACGCGCGCGATCCCTACACCCGCGGACACTCGGAGCGCGTGGCCGTGTACTCGGTGCGCATCGGCGAGCACATGGGATTGGCCGGCAATGACCTTGATTTCCTGCGCTATGCGGCGCTTCTGCACGACGTGGGAAAAATCAACATCAAGGACGAGATTCTCAACAAGCCGGGGCGGCTGACTGAAGACGAATTCCAGATGATGAAAAAGCACCCGGAGTTCGGGGCGGCGATCATGCTGCCGGTCAAGGCGTTTCGCAAAATCATCCCGTTCATGTTCTACCACCACGAGAAGTATTGCGCCGGAGGCGGCTACCCGCAGGGGCTCCAGGGCGAGGAGATTCCCCAGGAGGCGCGCATCATCTCGGTGGCCGACTCCTATGACGCGATGACCAGCCACCGCCCGTATCGGCGCGCGCTCTCGGTGAACGAGGCGGTGGCGGAATTAATCCGCTTCGCGGGGACTCAGTTTGACCCCAAGGTGGTCGACGTATTTCTGCAGATTCTCGAGGAAGATCCCGACTTCGCCCAGGCCGGCATCGAGGCGTCCAGGCGCTCGGAAACCGAGGGCTGGCTGCAAAAAACCGTCGATGGGGCGGGCTTCCTGACGCCGGGCGGCAACGTGCTGTGCCCGAGCCCAAGGCCCAGGGTACCGTCGCCGACGCTGCGGCCGAGCGGGTAGGTTTTCAGGGCTCCTCCGATGAGCGGGCGGGGGGCTTGTCCGGAATCCGGCGATCTGTTCACATCCTGTTCACGCTCGCGTATTGAGCCGGCACGTCGGCACCCGCTATGATTGCTGCGGTTAAACAGAGATACAGGAGCAATCACATGGTTACCGCAGCAACGCTTTCTCCACGGTTTGCCTACGTGGCGACCCCCGCGACCCGTCCCAGCCTGGCGCAGACGTACGCCGGCGCGGACACCACCAGCATTTCGGAAGGCGCCGTCGCGGGCGCGGCCATTGGGGCCGGGCTCGGCACCGTGGGCGGCGCAATTCTCGGAGGCGTTGGCACCATGGGCGCCACCACCTGGGCCGGCGCGCGCCTGGGCGGCGCGTCCTTCGGCCTGCCGGGCGCCATCCTGGGGGGCCTGGGGGGATGCGCCGTGGGCGTGCTCGAAGAGCGCTACCTCGGCATCGGCACCAAGGTCGGCGCCGTGGTCGGATTCGCCGTGGGCACCGCCGTGGGCGGCGTCCTCGGCGGTATCGTCGGAATTTTCACCTGACGCCACTGGCGGCGGCACCGTCATCCCCACATCTTACGAGAAATGAAGCCCTCCACCCGAGGGCATTTTTATGCGCCACGCACGTTACAAGATATTGCTCGCCGTCTTGATCATCGCGGCTGGCTGCGCGCGCCCTCCGGCCTCGGAGGGCGGCATCCGCGTGGGCGTCATCCTGCCCTTGACCGGACCTCAGGCCACCTTCGGCCGCATGCAGAAAAACGGCTACGACATGGCTGCCGAGGAAATCAACAAGAAGGGCGGCGTGCTCGGCCGTCGCCTGGAGGTCCTCTACGAGGACGACCAGGGCAAGCCTGACGCGGCCCTGGCGGCCGTCGAGAAGCTCATCACCCGCGAAAAAGTCGTGGCCCTGATGGGCTCGTTCAACAGCAACACCACCGTTGCCGCGGCCGGCCGCGCCGAGTCCTACAAGATTCCCTTCGTCGTTCCGTGCGCCGCCTCCGACGACCTGACCCGCCAGAAGTACGCCTACGTCTTCCGCCTCAACGCGCCCTCCAGCGTCTACGCCAGCACCACCCTCGACGCCGTGCTGGCGAAGCTGCCCGACATCAAGCGCATCGCCATCTGCCACGAGAGCAGCCTCTTCGGCTCCAGCGCGGCCCGTGACATGGTGAAGGTGGCCGGGCAGCACGGCCTGGAAATCAGCGGCCTCGAGCAGTTCGAAAAAGGCGCCTCGGATTTCAAGCCGATGCTCACCCGCATCAAGGGCCAGAATCCCGACATGATTTTCATGATCGCGTACGAGACGGACGCCATCCTGATGATGCGCCAGTCGCGCGAGATCGACCTGAGCCCACGGGTATTCGCCGGCGGCGGCGCGGGGTTTACCCTTCCCGAGTTCATCGAGGGCGCCGGTCCCCTCGCTGAGCATGTGGTCAGCGTCTCCCAGTGGGACGGCGCGGTGCCCTGGCCAGGCGCCGCCGAGTACACCCGCCGCTACAAGGAGACCTTCAAGGAAATTCCAGAATATCACTCCGCCGAAACCTACGCCGCGGTCTTCGTCATCGAGGACGCGCTGAAGCGGGCGCGCGGCACCGCCCCGGACGCCATCCGCGACGGCATCCGCGCCTGCCGCATCAACGGCGTGTTCGGGCCGATTTCTTTTGAAGACTACGACGGCTTCTACAACCAGAACCGCCACGAGATGGTCGTGCTGCAGATCCAGAACGCCGCGTTCGTGCCGGTTTTCCCGAAAGACCTCGCGACCGGCACGCTCAATCTGCCGGTTCCCTCCTGGCGCGAGCGCGAAGGCGGCCGCGCCGCCTCGCCCGGCTACGTCCTCCCCCAGGTCATTCTCGACGGGATATTTACCGGCGGCCTGTACGCGCTCATCGGCATGGGCCTCACCTTGATTTTCGGCGTCATGCGCATCGTCAATTTCGCACACGGCGAGCTGATGATGGTCGGCATGTACGTAACCTGGCTGCTCTTCGCCAGCCTGGGTGTGGACCCGTTCGTGTCCGTGCTGGCCAGTTTCCCGGTCGCATTCTTGCTGGGCGCCGGCATCCAGCGCGTGGTGCTCCGCCGCGCCATGAACGCGCCGCCCCAGAACCAGATTCTCCTGACGCTGGGCACCTCATTGGTGATCTCCAACACGGTGCTGCTCATCTTTTCGCCGAACTACCGATCGGTGAGCACCTGGTATTCCGCCTCCGTATTCCACGTCGGGCCGCTCACCGTCAGCACGCCGCGCGCGATCGCTTTCGCCATCACCATGGCGCTCACGTTCGGGCTCTACCAGTTTCTCACCAGGACCGATTTCGGCCTTGCGCTGCGCGCCACCGCCCAGGACGGCAACGTGGCCCGCCTCATGGGCATCGACGTGGACACCGTGCGGCTCTTCACCTTCGGCCTGGGCGCCGCCCTGGCCGCAACGGCCGGCTCCCTGCTGGCGCCGGTGTTTCCGAACATCTCCCCGACGGTCGGCGGCCCGTTCACGCTCAAAGCATTTGTGGTCGTCGTCCTCGGCGGCATGGGATCGGTGGCCGGCGCCACCTGGGGCGGCCTGCTGCTGGGCGTCGTGGAGGCGCTGGGCGCCACCTTTCTGTCCAACGCGTTCAAGGACGTATTCGCCTTCGCAATTTTCCTGGCGATCTTGTTGATCCGCCCGCAGGGCCTGCTCGGGAAGACGCGGCTATGAAGTGGATGGGCCTGGCCGCGTCGCTTGCGGTCCCGTTCGTCGTCGCCGACGAATATCTGCTCAACGTTTTTATTCTCATCTGGATGAACGTTGCGCTGGGCAGCGCGTGGAACATCATCGGCGGCTATGGCGGCCAGCACTCGCTGGGGCACGCCGCCTTCTTTGGCATCGGCGCCTACCTCACGCTGCTGTTCTTCCAGGAGTGGGGCTCCGACCCGTGGCTCGGCATGCTGTCCGGCGCGGCACTGTCCACCCTGGCCGCCGCCACCGTCGGCTGGATCTGCTTTCGCCTGCGCGGGCCCTATTTCACGCTGTCCTCCATCGCGCTGGCCGAGGTACTGCGCATCATCACCATCAACTGGCGCTCGGTAACCCGCGGCGCCGAGGGCATCCTGCTGGCGCCGGACAAGATTCCCATGATTTTCGGGCAGCCGCTGGTGGGAAAACTGCCCTTTTATTACATGATGCTCGGCATCGCCATCATCTCGGTGGCCCTCACCGCCTGGATCGCCCGCTCCCGCCTGGGCTACGCACTGGTCGCCGTGCGTGAGGACCAGGACGCCGCCGAGGCGCTCGGCGTGGACGCCACCGCCACCAAGGTCCTCGGGCTCATCGTCAGCGCCGCGCTGGTATCCGCGACCGGCTCGGTGTTTGCGCTCTACCTGCGGTACGTCGATCCGGACACCGTGCTCACCCTCCACCGCTCGGTCGACATGCTGCTGGTGGCCATCATGGGCGGGATGGGCACGGTGTTCGGCCCGGTGCTGGGCGGCATTGTCCTGAGCGGAATTTCCGAAACCTTCCGCGCGTTCACCGGGCAGGCCAACCTGCTGCTCTACGGCATCATGGTAATCGTGGTCATCCTGTACCTGCCCGGCGGACTGCTCGGCGCGCTGCGCGGAAAGGGGCGCCACTGATGCTGGAGGTGCGCGGTCTGACCAGACGTTTCGGCGGGCTGACCGCCGTCAAGAACGTGGACCTGGAGGTCAGCGAGGGACAGATTTTCGGCATCATCGGACCCAACGGCGCGGGAAAGAGCACGCTTTTCGGGATGATCGCCGGCGCCATCGTCCCGACCTCCGGCGACGTGAAATTCCTGGGGAGATCGCTCAACGGAGTGCAGCCGCATCAAGCGTGCCGCCTGGGCATCGCGCGCACCTTTCAGCTCGTGCGCCCCATGAAGGAATTGTCGGTCCTCGACAACTGCGTGGTCGGCGCCATGGCGCACGGCGCGTCGGTGCGCCAGAGCATCCCCGAGGCTCGCCGCTGCCTGGACCGGGTGGGCCTGGCTAGCTACTCAGACCATCTGGCCGGCAGCCTCTCCATCGGCAACCGCAAGCGGCTGGAGCTGGCCCGCGCGCTGGCCACGAAGCCGCGCCTGCTGCTGCTCGACGAAGTCATGGGCGGCCTCACCACCCGAGAGGTGGAAGAGATGGTCGGACTCATCCGCGGCATCCGCGACGACGGCGTCACGGTAATTTTCATCGAGCACCTGATGCGCGCCGTGATGGCCCTGGCCGGGCGTCTCGCCGTGCTTCACCACGGGGAGAAGATCGCCGAAGGGCCGCCCGAGGAAGTCACGAAACACGCCGGCGTGATCGAGGCGTACCTGGGCAGCGAGCCATGCTGAGGTTGGAAAAGATCGTGGTGAACTACGGCGACACCTGCGCGCTGTGGGACGTTTCGCTGCACGTCGAGCAGCACGAGTGCGTGGCGCTGGTGGGCGCCAACGGGGCCGGAAAATCCACCACGCTGCGCGCGGTTTCCGGCTTGCTCGGGTTGCACGCCGGCCGGATCACGTTCATGGGCGAGGACCTGCGGGACGTCCCCGCGCACAAGCGCGTGGACATGGGGCTGGTCCACGTTCCCGAAGGGCGCGGCGTGTTTCCGCTGCTCACCGTCCGCGAGAATCTCCTCGTGGGATCGTACCTGCCGCGGGCCCGCGCCGCCCGCGCGGAGAACCTCGAGCGCGCGTTCCACCTGTTTGCGCGCCTGCGCGAGCGCGAAGGGCAGCTCGCCGGGACGCTGAGCGGCGGCGAGCAGCAGATGCTGGCCATCGCGCGCGGCTTGATGAGCGGGCCCAGACTGCTCATGCTCGACGAGCCCTCCCTGGGACTGGCGCCGCTGGTCACCCAGGAAATTTTCCGCGTCATCCGTGAGGTACACGCGTCGGGGGTGCCGGTCTTGCTGGTCGAGCAGAACGTAAAAGCCTCGCTGGAGGCCGCGCAGCGAGGCTACGTGCTGGAGAATGGACGGACGACCCTGCAAGGGAAATCGGCCGATTTGCTGGCCGACCCCGCGGTGCGGGAAGCCTACCTGGGGCTATCGTAGCAGGGGATCAGCACAGCCGACGCCGGCCTGCTCCCAACGACTTACTGCCTGTTTTGCTCGGGCTCGTCGGCGGTGGGCTCAGCGGCCTTGGCGCGCTCAACGTCCTGGCGGACGAGGGCCTCGACCAGCTTGGCGCGCAGCTTGAGAATCAGCAGCACTCCGGGTTGCATGAGAACCGTCCTGTCTTGATATAGCGTTTCGAGATAGGGTTGCGCAATTGTAGTATCGGCATCTGAAAA
>VGFD01000227.1 GCA_016868975.1 Armatimonadota bacterium
CGGTGTCCGTGGCCGCCACGCTACTGTGCATGACACGCAGAAACTCGCGGAAATGCGAACGGGGAGGTCCACCTGGCCCCCCCGTTGTCTGCTTATCGCGACAATCCAGTCACGAGTCGTGAACGGAATATGAACGGGCCAGTGGCCGGAAATCCCGCTCCATCTACAAATTCCGCGCCCAGATGATGGGCTCGCTACCCTTGTTTCCCTTGTAGCCGCCTTCAAGAACGGACGCGCCGTTCCAATCCTTCTCGATGACCACGGCGGTTTTGGAGACGAACACGTTGACGTCCGCGGTTGCCTGCCCCTTGCCCAGCGCGTACGTGGAGTTGCGCGACCCGCTCGAGCTGTACGCGGCTTTGAAAGCGGTCTCCACCGCGGCCGGCGTCGCCGTGGGAAATCGGTGCAGGTACAGAATCGCCGCGCCGGCGACGTGCGGCGCGGCCATGCTCGTCCCCGACATGGTGGCGTAGCTGCCGCGCTTGTAGGTCGAGCGGATTATCACGCCGGGCGCGGCACAATCCACCACCGAGCCGAAGTTGCTGAACGAGGCGATGGTGTCGTCGCCTCCCACGCTGGTGGTGGGGCCGCGCGAACCCGGCAGCCCGTCGGTATCGGTCAGCGCGGACACCGTGATGGCCGCGCTGCAGCGGGCCGGCGACTGGGTGCCGGCGTTGACGTTGCTGTTTCCCGCAGCCACCACCACGATCACGCCTTTGTTGACGCAGTTCGTGACCGCGGCGTCGAGCGTGGCGCTGGCCGGCCCGCCCAGGCTCAAGTTGACCACCTTGATCTGGCGCTTCGAGGCGTTTGCCGCCACCCAGTTGAGCGCGCTGATGATCCCGCTGGTGTAGCCGGCTCCCTTGCTGTCGAGCGCCTTGAGCGCCCACAGGCCCACGCCGGGCGCCATCCCCACCACGCCCACGGTGTTGTCGCGCGCCCCGATGATACCCGCCACGTGCGAGCCGTGACCGTTGTCGTCGTTGCCGTTCGTCGTGCCCGCAACGAAGGTCATGTTGCCGACGACGTTGAGGTCGGGATGCGTGAGGTCGATGCCCGTATCGATGACGGCCACGTTGTAGCCGTACGTGCGATCCGCCGCGCCGTTGACGGCGGCGCTGTTGCTCTGGGTGCCCTGGGTGCGCCGAATTCCGCTGGGGATCTCCTGGGCGTTGGTCGTCACGATGCTGTCCGGCTCGATCGAGATCACGCGCGGATCGGCGGCCAGCTCTTCCACGCGATCCTCGGGGACCAGCCCGGTGAAGCCATCGACCGCGTCAGAGTAGACTTCCTCCACCTCAACTCCGTGGGAGTCGCCGATGCCCTCCGGGTTGTACCCTTCCTCAGTCATGACAATGAAGCGGTTCTCCGGCGGGGGAGGCAGCTCGACGGCGGGCGCCTGTTGCTGCGCGACTGTGGACACGGTCGGCGCCACGCTTACCTCGCCTCCACCGGCACCGCATCCGGCCAGCAGCATCGCCACGAGCACCACTGCAAAGAAGCGTTGCATCATTCCGGGCCTCCCGTAGGTTCCCCCCGTCCCGACGCCCGGCCATGGTACCACACCCACCCCGCCGGGTCAACCAGTCAAATGTGGCATTTCTGGTCACAATTCGCCCCTAAGAGGGCGCCTCGCTGCTCCGCGGGCACTCTGGGCTGGTCCACGCTCGCTCGAGGTACAGCCTCGAACGGGACCGCCGCCCCGCGCCCACGAAGGAGCCCGCATGAAGTCGTTGCCTTTGTTTGAAGCCAGGATGCGCGCGGCGGGCCTCCCATCGATCGCGATTGAGGCCTTCGCGCAAGCCTACCGCCGTCTGGTGGCCGGCGAGACGGGGATGATCGACGAGGCGTCGATCGCGCCCGTGGAGGATCTGCCCGACCTCGATCGCCTTCCGGCCGGGCTGGCGGATGTCGGTCGGTCGGCGCTTGGGCAGGCGGTCGTCATCCGCCTGAACGGCGGCCTGGGCACCAGCATGGGACTGGAGAAGGCCAAGTCGCTCCTCCCGGTCCGCGACGGCCTCACCTTCCTCGACGTCATCGTGCGGCAGGCGTCTCATCTTGGCGCGCGGCTGCTCCTCATGAACAGCTTCGCCACCGAGGACGACACCCGCGTCGCTCTGCGGAGATACCCCGACCTGCCCGAGGACATCCCGCTGACGTTCGTGCAGAATCGCGTCCCCAAAGTGCACCAGGATGACCTCTCGCCGGCCCGCTGGCCACGGGACTCCGATCTGGAATGGTGCCCGCCCGGCCACGGGGACATCTACACCGCGCTGCAGACCACCGGCATCCTGGAAAAATTGCTGGAGGCCGGCTGCCGCTGGGCCTTCATCGCCAACGCGGACAACCTGGGCGCCGTGCTCGACGCGCGCCTGCTGGGATGGTTTATCGAGAACCGCCTGCCCTTCGCCATGGAGGTTGCCGACCGCACCGATGCGGATCGCAAAGGCGGCCACCTTGCGCGCCGCGGAAATCGCCTGATTCTACGGGAGCTGGCCCAGTGCTCGGCCGACGAGCACGCCCATTTCCAGGATATTCGCCGCCATCGTTATTTCAACACGAACAACCTGTGGATCGACCTGCAAGCGCTGCGCGAGGTGCTGCGCGCGCGGAGCGGCGTGCTGGGCCTGCCCATCATCGTGAACAAGAAAACCGTGGACCCGCGCGATCCGGACTCGCCGGCGGTTTTTCAGTTGGAATCCGCGATGGGCGCCGC
The DNA here is from genome assembly GCA_016868975.1 of Armatimonadota bacterium. GTDB lineage: Bacteria > Vulcanimicrobiota > Xenobia > RGZZ01 > RGZZ01 > VGFD01. The sequence goes on from VGFD01000227.1 coordinate 2,717, forward strand.
CATCGGCGTCATGGAGGGTGCCGGCGCCATCCGCGTGCCGCGCGGGCGGTTTTCTCCGGTGAAGACGACCGACGACCTTCTGGTGGTCCGTTCAGACGCCTACCGCTTGACCGACGACTGGCGCGTCGTGCTGGACGCGCCGCAAACGCCGCTGGTGGCCCTGGATCCAAAATATTATAAAATGGTGGACGATCTCGAAGCGCGCTTCCCGCACGGCCCGCCGTCGCTGCGCGCATGCACGTCCCTGAGGGTGGAAGGCGACGTACGCTTCGGCCGCGGCGTGGTGGTGCGCGGCGCCGTCGTGGCGCGGGGCGTCTCCGAAATCCCGGACGGCGCCGTGCTGGAGGCCGTGGTTACTTCTCCAGGATGACGGCCTGGCGCGCGGCCAGCGTCAAGTGCACCTGGCCGCCCTTCACGACGTAGGAGCCGCCGCCCAGTTTGTCCTGCAACACGGTGCCGTCGGCGATCTGGGCCGGCACGCGGATGTCGGCTTCACGCGCCTCGCCGCCGTTGTTGAGCGCCACCACGGCGGACTCGCAGGGCGTGTTGCGGGCGTATGCAAACACGTCGTGATCCACGAATAATTGCTCGAAATTGCCGCGGCGCAGCGCCGTGGACGCCGCGCGGATCCCGGCCAGCTTCGTGAAGTGCGCCTCGAACGCGGGATCGCGGCCGAACTCCATGTCCTTGCGATTTTCGTCCCAGCCGCCGGCCATGGCCACTTCGGTGCCGTAGTATACTGAGGGAATGCCGCGCATGGTGAACAACAGCGCCAATCCCAGCTTGAGCTTCTCTTCGCCGTGGGCGCCGGCCGCGGTCACGAAGCGGGTCATGTCGTGGTTGTCGAGCATGGTGACCAGCATGTCGGAGCGCCGATACTTGCTGTCCTGCTTGATCACGTCGGCGACGCGCCGCATGTCGCCATCGGCATGCCCTTGCAGAATGCGGAACGACTCGCCGGGGTGCTTCAATACGTTGGTAAAGAAATACTTGATGTTCTCCCAGCTCGACATCGCATGATCCGCCCCGATGGTGTTGCGCAGCGCGAAGTTCAGCGGGAAGTCGAACACCGAGTCCATGCCGCCCTCGTTCTGATAACGGGACGGCGTCTTGGCCGACGGGTGGTAAATCTCTCCCAGCAAGAGGAAATTGTTGCCGGCATGCGCGTGGATCTCGCTGGCAAACTGTTTCCAGAACGAATTCGGGACGTGCCGCACAGCGTCCAGGCGATAGCCGTCAATCCCGGTCTGATCAATCCAGTATTTCGCCATGTCGATGAGATAGCGGGCAACCTCGGGCTTCTCCTGCGCGAAATCGGGAAGGCCGCAAAACTGTCCTTTTTCCATCCACCACCGGGTGGGCAGCTTGATGTTCCCGTAGTGGTGGAACCAGTCCTTGAACTTGGGATCCTCGGCCATGGGCGCGCCGTAGCCGGTGTGGTTGACGACCAGGTCGACGATGACTTTCATTCCTTTTTCGTGGGCCTTGTCAACCAGCTCCTTGAGCTTGGCGAGGTCGCCGAAGGACGGCTCGGTCTTGTGAAAATCCGTGGCCCAGTAGCCGTGGTAGCCGTCCATGCCGAAAAAGTCGCGGCGCTGCTCTTGCACCGGCGAGATCCACAGGGTGGTGCAGCCGAGCCCCTTGATGTAGTCGAGCTTGTCGATCATCCCCTGGAAATCGCCGCCGTGGAAGCGGTTCGGATCACTCGGGACCGAGCCCGCGTCGTTGGTCTTGTCCCCGTTGTGGAAGCGGTCCGTCATGGCCATGTACACGACCTCGTCGTGCCAGGAGCGCGCCTTTACGGCGGCCACTCGGGCGGCCAGATCACCGGAAAGGGTGACTGTGTCCCGGGCAGGTGGCGACACGGTCGGCTCGGGAGGAGCGACGCGCTGGGGTTGGGCGAGCGTGAGCCAGTTGCGGATGACGTCCATCATCCACGAGCCTATCGCATTCGGCCTGAAGGATCCCTGAAAATCCGCGCTCCGGCGCAACCGTTAACATGCCGGCAACAGGCCTCTGAAAGTGCGATGTTATAGTGGTATCGAGGCGGAGTCCGTCAGAGGGGATGGCTCCGTGGAGGCAGGTAGGATGCAGAATACGATATTGCCTGGGATGGGCGCCGCTTTGCCGCGCATTGCGCTTCCAGCCACGCCGCAGGCCTTGAGTCCCGCCAGGACTCCCGCCAGGGACGGTCAACCAGGGGAATCCGCCGGAGGCATGAGGTTGCCCCAGCCGCCCGTCACGCCAAAGGGAAACGGTGCCGCACCGAGCGGCCCGAGCCGCCGCCTGGATGCCAACCCGCTTTTCGTGGGCGGCGCGCCCTACGACGAGCTTGCGCTCACCCCGGCCAATCTTGCGTTCGCCCAGACCCAGTTCGGCCTCGACCAGGACTTCGTGGACCTGGTCAAGACCGCGCCCCCCAGCACGCGCTTCTCGGTCGTCTACCACAGCGACGCCCAGGGCCTGCACGTGGACGCCTACCGCACCATCGCTTCGGCCGGCAAGGCGGCCGCGTTTGCCGCCTACAAGGTGAAAGACGCCTCCTTCGACCCTGGCAAGGCCTACAAGAACGAACGCGTCACCTCGATGGGCGGCGACCGCTGGTTTGGCACCATCCTCAGCGGCAAGCGCATTGCGGTTCCGGAGAACGCGGACGCCGATTTCCGCCAGTTTCTCGCCACCAACAATTACGCGCTGAAAGAGACGGTGCCGCTGTCGTCCTTTGAGCACCCGCGCGCGGTGACCGATTATTTCGGCCTGGATCCCAATCTCAAGCTGGAAATGCACCAGATCCGCGACAAGTCGTTCATGGAAAAGGCGAAGCTCTTTTTCCAGCTCTGTGCGGAGTCGCCCGAATACCGCGCGCTGAAAATCGCCGACGTGCTCGACGAGATCGGCTCGGCCATGTGCCTGGGCGTCATCACGCCCCGCCTGTTCGAGCAGGGGACCAGGTACGGCGTGGCCGCGGCCATGTCGTCCATCGCGAACATCGGCTCGCCCTTCGTGGGGATTCTCGGGGAAAGCGTGCTGGGCAGCGTGGTCGACAACGCGGTCAACTCCGACCGCCCGATGGAAGGCCTCAAGCGCATCGTCCTGTGGACTGGCGCGCTGCGCGCCGCGCGGGTGGGCGCCACCTTCGCCATGCACCCGTCGATCCTGAGCATGCTGGGAAGCTCGCCGGGCGCCGCCTTTATCGGGCTCTACGCCACCACCGCCGCGTTGGGCTCGGTGGCCGGCGTGGTGGCCGGCAAAGCCGACTTCGCCATCAAGGACCAGATCATCAACAAGGGCGTGCGCGCCAACACCGACTATTCCCGGAACTTCTACCAGATTCTGGGCGTGGAGGCGTCCATCAGCCGCGCGATCTACCTGGGCGCGTATGCCGGCACGGTTGCGGCAGCGGCGGCATTTCCGGGCGCGTCGGTGGCCATCGCGGGCACCGGTGCCGCGCTCTGGGCGGCCAGCAACTTTGTTTTCCCGCTCTATCACGAAAAGCCGGAGGTGCGCATCGGCATCGAAGGCACCTCGTACGTTCACCAGGGGGATCGCTACATTTTCGACTCCGGCTGGGAAGTGTCGTTCCGCGGGCCGCAGGGGCGCATCGTGCAGGACGGCCCCAACCAGTTCTCCATCGCGTTCAACGAGGGCGAGCTGTGCGTGAAGAGCGGCGAGCCGGATCCGGTCAACCTGTCCCACACGCGGCGGCTGAAAGACTACCTGCCCGGCTTCCTCAAGCCCAAGATGATTGGCGAGAAGGAGCGCTGGGAGCTCGACGACGGCGAGGAGAAGGTGACCGTGGCGCGCTACGGCAACAGCGGGTACAAGGTGCACCAGCTCTCGGATCGCGAGTTCATCGTCTCGCAGAGCGACCGTCCCACGCCGTTTTAGCCCGAGCCCCCCGATCCCCCGATCCGGTTGTCGGGAAGTTTACAACCAGTCATTGGATCATCGGGCAATCCGGACTATAATGATGGCAATCCATCAACTTGTGGTATTTCATACTTTCCAGGGGGCTGGACATGGTCGCCACCAGAGAATCGCGTCCTCGCTTCGGGCCGGACGAAAACACGCTGCGCATAAAACGCTGGCTTGATGAGGACCTCGTGCGACGCCGAGCGCTTCACGACTGGATGCAGGCCCACGGTCTGGAGAAGCAGGCGCTGACCACGCTTCTTTACGGGGGAGATCGCGGCTTGATGCGGGAGCAAGCCGCGAGCGAGCTGATCGATCCGTAACCGGCTCTGGTACGCGGCTTTTCTTGCGCTGCTCTTCCTGGCGGCGCTGCGCCCGCTGCAAGGCTACGACACGTGGTTTCACCTGCTCAACGGCCGCGTGATCTCGGAAACCGGCCGCATTCCGCACCACGACCTGTTCCTGTTCACCACGGCGGAATTCCCATTTTACTGGGTGAACTACGAATGGCTCTTCGGAATCTTCATCTGGAAATTCCAGGAGATCGGCGGAGACGTCCTGCTCTGTGTCTTGCAGGCCGCGCTCGTCACCGCAACCTTCGGCCTGTTCTGCCTGTACAACGCCCGCATGGGGGTTGGGCCCTGGCTCAACATTTGCGTCGCCTGGCTGGCATTCGTGGTGGCCGAGTTTCGCATCGAGCTGCGGCCACACTTGATTACCGGCCTGTTTTACGTGGCCGTTCTCAACCTTGCGGTGGCCGAGACGCCGCGACGCTGGCGCATCTTGACGCCGTTGATTTTTCTGGCTCGGCCCAACATCCACATCGAGTTTTCCATCGGCCTGTTCATGCTCTTGCTGATCATGGCCGGCGACGCATACGATCGGCGGCGCCCGGACGAGGTCAAGTTTAACGCGGCCGTGTTCGCGGCCAGCGCCCTCGCCACGTTCTGCAACGCCTCCGGTCCCTGGCTGTACGCCTACGTGCTGGGGCACCAGCGCCGCACCGACATGATCTTCCAGATCGAGGAACTGAAGCGTCCCGGCCTGGACTGGCTGTGGTCGCCGGGCGGAGCGCTGCTGGTGGGCGCGTGGCTCGCGTGGACGCTGGCCCATCGCAGGCGCTCACGCGACCTGTTGCTCCTCTTGCTGGTGAGCGTGTTGGCCTTTACCATGGTGCGCTTCCGCTTCAACCTCGCGCTGATCGGCGGCTGCGTTCTGGCCACCTCGCTTGCGACGTTCGTGCGCGTGCCGCGCGCTCTGCGGATGGCGGCCGCGTCCGCGATCTTCTTGATTATCGGGCTGCGCGTCGTCAGCGCGGGAATTCCCACGCTGGGCTTCGACCACGGCCTTTAATGCCAGCCGCCTGGTGGATTTCGTGCTGGCCGAGCAGCCCGCTGCGCGGATATTCAATCCATTTCACTGGGGGGACTATCTCGCGTACCGCACGTATCCTCGGCGCGCCACGTTCATCGACGGCATGAACCAGACCTATCCCGACGCGCTGCTTGACACCTATCGGGAAATCATGCTCGATCCACGCCGTCTCGAGCGATTCGGAGTGAACGCCGTTCTCATGCCGTTTGCCGTGGAGGAAGGCGACGAGTGGGACCGCTTCCTGACGAAACTCGATCCGAAGACATGGCGTCCGGTATTCTGGGACCAGAAAGGCATCGTTTATTTTCGCGCCGGGAAAAGCCG
>VGFD01000228.1 GCA_016868975.1 Armatimonadota bacterium
CGCGGGCTTGAGCCGACCGTGCGTGAAGTCCTGGGGGATGTCGTCGCGCTTGCGCTGGTGGACGCCGCGCACGAACTCCGACGCAAAGCGCCCAAGGGTTCGCGCGGCCTGGAACGGATGGATGGCTAGGTGCCAGGCAAGGTGCCGCCACTCTCCGGTGATCTGCTTGACGACGGCCTTCTTGCCGCCGGCCCGGCGGGTCGCCGCGATGTCGTTGAGCGCGAAGTATTCGTGCTCGGCGTTGCCGGTGAGCGGCGTGAGAAAGGCCGAGCCGCCTTCGATGAGGCCGCGCGCGCCGCTCGCCAGCAACGAATCCTCGATGAGGTCGGCGCTGTGCGAGCCGGTCACGTTGGGAATCTCGCCGGTCTTCTTCTCCAGCCACTGGTTGGAGGGAAGCGTGGATCGGCCGTACAGCACGCCCGCCACCACGACGCCGGTCTGCGTGGGCAGCCCGGAGTGGAAGTCGCTGGAGGTGTACTTACCGCTCTCCAGGGCCGTCTTGAGGTTGGGCATCAAGCCGTCGTCGATGGCCTGCCCAAGGTGCTCGTGGGACAGGCCGTCCACCTGGACAAGCAGCAAGCCGCGCTCCCGGGGCGCATGCCTGGGGGCAAAACGAATCGGATCCATCCTCCCCATCATAGCCGGACCGGTCCGCGCGTCTGTTAGAGGAATGTAACAATTTCACGCGGGGATGACGGGAAACTTTCCGGCTTGAGGCGGGTCCAACCGTGGGCTTTGCCGAATGGGGACCTGGCAGCCCGGGATTGCCACGGCGGCCGACGGCCGGCCCGAAGAGCCTGAGGGAGAAGTCAACCATGCGTATCGGCTTCGGTCTCATCGTCCTGCTCGCCGCGTTCGCGCTGTTTACGACGCCCGCCCGCGCCGACGCCGAAGGAGGCATCGGCAAGCCGGTGCCTGGCTCCCAGACTGAGACGCCACCCGTGGAGGACGAAACCGCTCCGGACGTGGAGACCCGCCCGGAGCCGGAGATGGTGCCCCCGGTGGAGCCCGAGGCGCCCGCGCCCATTGAGCCGACCATACAGGCGCCGGCCCCACTACCTGTCCCCGTCCCGGGCCCACAGACCTCTGATCGCCGGGATCCCTGGGAAGACCCTGAGCGCAATTCAGCGGGCTCCTCCGCGGAGTTGAACATTGCCCTCCCGCCCATCTGGGGATGGGTCACCGGCAACGTGCTCCCGCGGGTGATTTTTGGGCAGAACGTGCGGCGCGGCAATGTCTGGCGACCGCGCATCCGCCGCTAGAAGACGCAGATGGCGTCGGCTGTGCCGACCCCTGACTGGCCCGAAGCGGGCCGCTCGCCGACCTGCGACCAGGAGAGGATCTCCAGCAGCGCGGCGTGGATTCCGCTGCAGATGTCGTCGAGCGGCAGGTCGTCCCGCTCGCGGCCAAAGGGCTCTTCAATGATCTCCGCGATGAGCTCCATCCCGCACAAAAAATACGCCCACAGCATGGTGACCATGGGCATCATCAGGGTAGCGTCCATTGTCCAGGGCAGGGCGAGCAGATACAGCACGATGCAGACCCGCAGATAGTGGACGTAGGACACCACCATGGGCGTCCGCGCGATGCGCTCGCAGCCGCCGCACACGTCGAGGAGCGCGTTGGCGTTCACGTCCATGATGCGCAGCTCTTGATCAATGATCAGGTTTTCGCGGCGCCACTGGCCAAGACGCTGGTAGAGTAGAGCCACGATGTAGTTGGGCACGTGCGTGGGATTGGCCTGATCATTTTCAAAGCCAGGCACATCCTGCAACCTGCCGTCGCGCCGGAGATGATTGCGCAACGCATACGCGAAGCCGATCAAGAGACGAGTCACGTCTTCCCGCTCGACCAGGGGAACCTGAGCCAGGCAGCAGACCTTCTCGATCAGGTTGCGCGAGTTGTTGACCAGCGTGCCCCACAGGGTGCGGCCTTCCCACCAGCGGGCGTAGGCGGAGTTGGTGCGGAAGACCAGCAAGCCGCCAAACACCAGGCCGAGCACGCTCTGCACGCTGTCTACCTTGAAATCCTCGTGAAGGACCTGGAGCTCGATGTAGTGGACCACGAATCCGTACAGCGCGGCAACGGCCATGGCGAACCAGAGGCGCCGGCGCAGGGAGACGTGGCGGACGGACTTCTGGCCTACCAGCATCCACAGTCCGGTTCGTCGGGTGAGGTCTTGCGGACTTCCCATAAGCGCGCTTGATTCCACCCCCCGGTGCCTCGTCCTGCTGATTTCCAGATTAACGGTAAATTCAGAATTCATTCAGCGGACCGGCGTATCCATGGGGAAGAGGAAGGGCTTCCGCACAACGCGCAAGCGCGAATTTCGTGAGCCAGCCACAGGTAAAATATGGATACCATTAAAGTACACTTCCCAGTCCGCACCGCGCTACCCCACCGCCGCATCCCGCTGTGGGTGCCCCTGGTGCTGATGCTGATTCCCCTGCTGCTGGCGCCGCTGCTGCGCTCGGGCGCGCCGGAGAGCATCGCGCGTCGCCTGGTAAGCGCGGCCAGCGCCTCGGCCATGCAACGGCCTCCGACGCCAGAAGTCGCCATTCTGCCCGCGGCCGTGCCCGAGACGCCGCAACCGCGTCCGGAGCCGACGCCGGGCAACCCGGCCACGCCGCACGTCGATCCGGTGTGCGGCCGCACGCTCGCTGCCACGGACTCACAGTGGATCATCACGCTCGGCGACGCGCGGGTCCATTTCCACAGCGACGAGTGCCTCAGCCAGTTCTATCGTTATCCGACCCGTTACGGCCACGTGCGCGTGCGGGTGGAAGTGGACGCAGTGTCGGCAGCTCCACCGGCGCGCGTTCCGCGCCCGGCCCCCACCCGGCCTCCACAGCGGGTTGCACCCCCGGTTGCGGGTCCCGCGAAAAAGCCGATTTCAGTAACGTCGACGCCCGACGCCAACGCACCGCCCTCCGTTGAGGAATCGTACGGTCTGGGCGGAGATCATCCGCAAATTCCGCACGAGCCGGCACTGATGATGCCCTATCATACGCGATAGGGACTGAGCGATAGGGACTGAGCGATAGGGACTGAGCGATAGGGACTGAGCGATAGGGACTGAGCGATAGGGACTGAGGCGATAGGGACTGAGGCGCCGCTCGCCGAAAAACGCCGCATGCGTTTTCCCATGCGGCTCATCGCTGTTCTCCTGTGGTCTGTCGTCGCGCTCGCCGCGCCCGCCGACGCCATCAGCAAGACGGCAGTTCGTCAGCTCGGTGCCGCGGCCACCAGCCGCTACCAGCCGGACGGCGGGATGCCGTGGTACACGGTGCTGGTGATCAAGGGAAAGGCATTCGCCAGCACCCGCGGGGAAGTCCGCGGCATGCCCTGGATCGCGCTCTGGGAGTACAACGGCGGCCAGTGGCAGTTCGTGTACGAGCACCCGGCCGCCCCGGAAAATCCAGCGGAAGTCACCGTGTGGTATCGCAATTACGGATTTTCCACCTGGCAGATACAACGGCTCCAGAAAAACTGGAAGAAGTTCTGAGCCGGTCGCTCATACGGGCGACAAAACGCAGGAAACAGGCAGCAAAGAGATGGTGGCGCCGGCTACGCCGGCCCCTTTCTACCTTGCGAACAGGTAGAAATTCTGCAGGAAATCGCCGAGATCCAGGTTAGTGATGGTGGCCCGCACCGGCGCGCCATTCATGAAGCCGGTGAGGCGTCCGCTCACCTTGTCGTACGACAGGTTCACGTCGTGTCCAAGGGCCTCGCCGCGCACCCAGCCGTCTTGCAGGCTGAAGGAAAGATCGATGTCGGCGCCTTCCGCGCGTCCACGCCGCCAGTCCAGCGTCATCTCGTAGGGCGCGTTGTTGGCGCGGCCCTCGTAGCGGATGCGCTCCGGCGTCCAGGCAAAGTGGAGATCCACGTCGGCGCCGTTGGCTTTGCCGCGAATGCGCGCGTTGTCGTGATCGACGTCCACGGCCACCGGCTCTCCGCCCAGTGCGCCGCGCACGATCGCCGCGCGGCGGTCGAACTCTAGCTCCATGGGGCCGCCGTTCACCGAGCCGCGCATCCATCCCACGCGGGGTGGACCCACGCGCGCCATGCGGCCCAGCGCCACCGCCGGGTCAGACGCCTCCGCGCCGAGAACCACGCGGTCGCCCGTCTCCACGGCTGGCTGCCCCGGAGGCGCCGCCGCCGAACGATCCTGCACAAATTGCACGCCACCGATAACCATCGAAAACCCTCCGCAATCAAATCGCCGCAAGTATGGAGCGCCATCATCATTATTCCGTCAAATGACCGTTACCTGTGTGTCAAAGACCCTGGGTAAACTGTCTCGATCAGTCGTCGAAATCCCGAGAAAACGACGCGCTGCTCAAGGTCGGCTGCAGCGGATCAGTGCTCACCAGCGCAATGCCGCGCTGGTAGCCGGTCTTCCACTCCACCTGGCCCGTCTTGAAGTCGAAAGCGCCCGCCACGGCCACGCCGCGCTCGTAGCCATCCTTCCACTCCACGCCGCCCTTGAGCGGGTTCCAGACGCCGCCCACGCCGCGGTGGTAGGAAATCTTCCATTCAACGTCGCCCCTCAGCGGATTGAACACGCCGGCCACGCCGCGATCATAGTGCTGCTGCCACTGCACCTCGCCGGTCACCGGGTTGTACACGCCCGCGACGCCGCGGCTGTATGCCGACTTCCATTCCACCTCTCCGGTGTTGGGATTGTACGCGCCGCCCACGCCGCGCGCATACGCGCTATGCCACTGAATCTCGCCGCTCATGGGATTGTACACGCCGCCCTGGCCGCGCTGATATGCCGATTTTGACTCGCGGCGCAGAGCGGGATCAGCGGTCTGGAGCAGCGCCGCGTCTTCCACGCGCAAGTCTGGCGGCGGCACCTGCGGGTGAGGCGGCGGCTCGGCCTGGGAAATTACCGGCCCCACTTCACGCGCCGGCACCTGTCCGCCCGCCTTGGGAACGCGCACTCCGCCGATGACGACATATTCGTCCTCGTTCTCAATGGAGGGCTGCGCGCCTCGCCCGGCCAGCGCTTGTCCCAGCGCCTTTCGATAGGGATTTTGGTTGAGGCGGGTAATTTCCAGCAGCCCTTTTTGCAGCGCCTGCACTCGGGATTTCGCATCCGGCGCGGCGGCCACCGCCTTGCGGGTCTCCTCCAGCACCGGCATGAAAATCGCGTCGCCGCTGGCCGTCGCCAGGCGCTCCATCTCATTGAGCAGCACTTCTCCGACGCGCGACTGGAAATCCAGCGAAGCCCACTGCGCGTACACCAGCCCGGAGAACATCGCCGGAAGTCCCGCGGTGGCCAGCGTGGAGGCGTGCTCCAGGGCGCGCAGCACGGCCAGGGCGGAGGCCGCGCGGAACCACACGCGATTGGGGGACGCCTGCATGGCCGCATCTTCCACGTCGGCAAGGTTGCGCATGGTGTGGATGGTTTCCGCCAGCGCCGGATCGCCCAGTGCCTGCGCCCGTTGCTCCATGTCGGCCATGGCGATCCGGGCGATTCGCGAGCGATCCGCAAATCCGCCCGTCCCGATGGACATGGCCATGGCGACTTCCGCGAGGCCGTCCACGCCGACCGTGGTGCCCGCAGCGAGACGCTCCACCCCGGCTCGAACAGCGCCGGCCAGGTGCTCGCGCGAAGAAAACGGCATCCGGGCGACGCGCGTGAGAAAGTCCGTCTGGACGGCAATTTCGGAATTTCCGCACCCGCGAATGGCGTCGGCGGTCGCCCCCGCCAGGGCAATCGTTTCCTCGGCGTCGGCGCCGTCCTTCAAGGCCGCCGCCCCAAGCCGCGCGACGGCCGGCGAGGCGCCGCTGTCCGGTGCCGCCACCCAGGCCAGCGCCCGCTGTACGGTCGAGATGTTTCTTGCGGCGCTGGAAATTCGCGTGAGCAGGCTGCCGATTTCCGGCGCGGCGCGGCGCGCCACCTCGGCCACCAGCGTTTTCACCACGGGCGCGTCGCAGGCGGTGTCCTGCAACAACTTGCCGGCAATCTCCGCCACCGCGGAGGCGTCGTCACGGCGTCGGGCCTCGAGCGCGCTCACCATCCCCTCGAGGAGCACCGCGCGACGTCCGTCCTCCAGCAACGGCTCCACCGCGGCGCGCAGTCCGCTCCACGCGGGATTTGCCGCAGCGTCGATGGCCCAGCCCAGCAAGGGCCGCGCGACCTGAAGGTCTCCGCCGCAATCCTTGGCGAGCTTGATTGCGAAGGTCGTGGCCGGCGCCACCACGGCGGCATTGGCCACTTCCCCGAGAAGGGTCGCGTCGGCTTTCTTCTTCCAGTCGTCGGGCAGGGAGAGCGCGCGAATTTCCTCGCGCCGTCTCAGGTGGGCGGTGACCTTTGGATCCGCCCAGCGCGGCGCCTCCGTCGCGATCCCCTCGAGGGCCGCTGCATGCTTCCCACACGTTAATCCGAGGGCGGCGAAAGCGGCGGCATTGTCGGCGGGTGGGGCTTTGCACGTCTCCAGTCCCCAGGCGGCGCCCGCACCCGCGTTGACGAGGCGCTCGACGAAGTGCACCGCAATGGCCTCGGGCGCGTTCTCGGCGTCGGCCTGCCGCACGATTTCGAAAAACAGCGCCGGTCCGCCGCGCATGCAGACGCGATCGTTGAGCCGACAGGCCATCCCCGACGCGCCGCCCACTCCGGAAGCGGCGCCCGCCGAAACGATCGAGAGCGCCTCGCGGAGCGCGGCCAGCGCCTGCCGGGAGGTCTCCGCGCAGCCGGCGGCAATCTTTCCCAGCGCGGCGGCGTGCTGCACCGAGACCTCCCCGCTGGAGCGGGCCAGCAGATCGACCGCCTCCAGCGAGGCCCGCGCGGCTTCAGCGTTGATTTCGGAACGGCGCCAGAACTTCAGCCGCCAGCGGGACGACTCGTGAAGGCCTTTGTCGGCCTCAACGCGGATGCGGTCCACGGATCACCCGCGCATCTCCTCGGCGATCTGTTCGAGGGAAACGTTGCGCCACTTCTTCCTGGGGGGCGCCAGCGAGCGCTCGCCTGGCTCGTAGCGGGCCACGATGTCCCGCACGACGGGATCCGGCACGATGTCGTCGCCGATCGCAAGCAGCTCGCCGCGAACCAGCGCCACCTGCCGCTTCTCGGGATCGTATCCAATCGTGATATGTCCGAGGTAGCGCCCGTAGCCGCCGGCCTCAGCCACGGCGGTCGTGCCGCCATTCGGGGTCGTCTCGGACACCGGACGCTCGGTCTGTCGATGATCGTGGGCGGCCAGCATGACGTCGATGCCGTCCACCTTGCGGGCGATGGCGCGCATCTCGTTGAGTCCCTCGTGACCCATCACCACGACGACCTCAGCGCCTTCCGCGCGCACTTTGGGCACCAGCGCCTTCAGCGTGTCCTCGATGGGTGCGACCGACAGACCGGCGCCCGCGGCTGGAAACATCCGATTGGCGAGGTCGCGGGTCACGGCGCCGATGACGGCCACGTTCACGCCCTGAAGCTGCTTGATCACGTAGGGACGCGTGCCCGGCAGCGGCTGCCCGGTCGCCTGCTCGGTGACGTTGGCGCACACCACGTCGGCCTTCAGGTCGTCGATGAGGCCCTCGCGCAAGGTCGCGTAGCGCCCGCTGGGATCCTCGAACTCGTGGTTGCCCAACCCGAGCACGTCGACGCCCATGCGGTTGAAAATATCGGGCAACGGTTGGAAGGCGTCGGGGCCGGGGACCGTATTATCACCGGCAACGTCCCCACCGTTCAGGACCAGAGCGTCCGGATAAGCCTCGCACTGCTCCTGGATGAGCGTGGCCAGGCGCGCGGCACCTCCCAGCCCGTCCTCACAGGGCGTGAGGCGACGGTGGAAGTCGTTGAAATGAAGGAGGTGCACGTTCTTCATCGTTCTCAGTATAACCACGTGCCGCGCGCTACATGTTGCCGTTTTACGCGAACTTCGCCGGGTAGCCTGGCCGGCCTCGGTCACCGCCAGAGCACGGCAATCAAGCACGAAAGGAACCTGAAGAGGGTGCTGTTGAATACAATTCAACGATGCTGCGCTTCCTGATCGCGCTTCTGCTGCTCCCGGTGCTCTGCGTGTGCGCCTGGCAGGCGTGGCCCGCGCTGCAGCCGGTGCTGCACGACCCGCAGCCGCTGGGCCGATTTGGCGTGGGCGCGGGCGTGTACCTGGCGGCCTGGGCGCTCTGGCTGCGGCGCCGACCGGAAAGCATGTGGAGCGCCTTCGAGCACGAGTTGACCCACGCGCTGTTCTGCGTAGCCTTCGGTAGAAAGGTACACGAGTTTCACGCGGGCACGAAGGCGGATGCGAAGGGGCGCAGTGGGTTCGTGTCCTACGACGCGCCCGGTG
>VGFD01000229.1 GCA_016868975.1 Armatimonadota bacterium
TGGCGTTCGGCACCTGGAAAACCCTGCCCATGCCGCAAAATCCCCAGGGGATTTTTCTGAGCGGCCTGCTGCTGATCCGCGCGGACGAATATCTGCCCGGTCGGCGCGAGCCGTTCATGTCGCACATGTTCGAAGTGGGCTCGGTGGTCCGCCCGCGTTAGCGGATTCGGTATTCAGTGGCTTTTTCGTCGGCCTCGGCGGCCTGTCGGTCGCGCTCGATCCAGGCGGCTCTGGTTTCCATCGTGCGGGTTTCCAGGTACGTCTCGGCGAGCGCGGTGGAGGCCATGGTCAGCAGCAGAATGTCAATCAGCGACGACCATCCCAGCATGAGCCCGAGACGCAGAGGCGTCATTTCGTGAGACAATCCCAGCACCAGGCGGATACCCGCCTGCGGCACGTAGTCGAGCAAGAATTTCGCGATCCCCAGCGGCAAGAAAATGTACAGGAGCGCGACCCACCGTCCCTCCCCAACCAGCATGCGGCGACGGTTAAGGCCCGCCCATGGAGTAAGCTCCTCCTCTTGCACCGCGGGTCCGGCGAGCGCCAGCCACGCGCCGAAAATCAGCATGGGCAGCATCAGCATGTGCAGGCCAGCGACCATCAGCAGGCCGCCCAGGATTGCCGTCCCGAGCAGGGCCAGCCAGCGCAAAGAGCCCAGCACGCCAAAAAAGGAGGGTGGCCGCCGCGCGCGGATTCCCTCGATGGCGATGGTGGCGGCGGCAGCCGAAACGACCAGGGGCGCGCTGGGGAGAAATGCGTGCAGGGTCGCCGAGAGGGTGGAATTGAGCGGGTGGAACAACTGGGCGATGCCCACGGCGAGGGTCGGTGCGTAGGCAAAGAACGCGAGCCCCAGGAACAGCGCGGGCCGGTCGGCGGGCGTGAGCAGCCTGTCAAACAAGCCAATCGCCTACTCGCCCAGGGAGCGTTTCCCGGGACCGTCGGATGATCCGATCATGGCGTCAGGAGGATTTCAGCCTCGCGACAGGCGGCCCCTCCAGCCGTGCGGCTCAGCGTCGGGGTTGCCTCAAGCGCCTGCGCTTGACGACAGGATGAACTGGGCGATGCGCTCCGAGGCGCCCGGGGGTCCCATGCGCTCCACGCCGGCTCGCTGCATCGCCTCAAAGCGCCTCGGGTCGTCAAGGATGCGGAGGACTTCCTCGCTGATAGCCTCGCCCGAGCGGGGGACCACCGCCATGGCCTCGCCCAGCAGACCGATCTGGCGGGCGCGGTACCAGCCCGGCTTGCTGCGGCCCTCCGAGTCGAACGAAACCACCGGACGCTGCACGCCCACCGCCTGCTCGTTGCCGGTACCCGCCTGTCCGACGACCATGGTGGCGGCGTCCAGCACGTCCCCGAAACGGCCGCGAACCAGCAGCACGCTCTGCCCGTGGCCGACCAGCGAGCCCTCGAGGCCGTCGGCCTTTTGGTCTGGGACCGGCTTGAGACGCCAACCGTCGCCTGACACGCTCGCGGCAAGAGCGTTCACGTCAATGCCGTCCGCCAGCGCCAGGGTCCAGGACAACCGACGTCGCTCACCGAGGCGGCGCACGCCGTCAAGAATCACCGGCAAATCGTGATAGGCGAATGCGCGGCTGCCCGGTAACAGCGCGATGCAATGAACTCCCTCGGGCAACGGTAACGGCGGCCCGGTGGGGGTGAGCAGATCCATCATTGAGTTGCCCACCCACTCGGCGTTCACGCCCCGCGCCCGCAGAGTGGCCGCCGTCGGCTCGTCGCGCGCGAATACCCGCTCGCAGAATAATTTAAAGATCAGCCGCTCGGGCCACGAGTAAGGCACGAAATAATTCGACTTTGCCGTGCCGACCATGATCACTTTACGACCCGAAAACAATGCGCCCAGCACCGTCGGGTAAGTGTCGCCCACCGCCACGAAGGCGGACATGGTGGGCGCCAGCGCGCGTATCGTGCGGATCTGCTCCACCGTCACGCGGTAGAGCCCGGCGTGCAGATCTCGGAAAATATTCGCCCAGCGCGCCAGGATCAGTCCGCCGCTGGGCAGCAATTCCCGCGGGCCCACCACTTCCACGCCGAGACGGTTGTAGGCGCGGCCCTCTCCCACCAGGGGCATGGCCAGCACCCGAGGCGCGCCCGGCGTGGCCAAGAGGCGCTCCACGATGCCGCCCGCGATGGCGTCCTCGCCGTAGCCGTTGCTGACGAACAAAACCGGGCCCGGAGTCACCGCGGCGCCGCCTGAGGGGCTCACGACGCCAGGGCCGCCGCGCTCTGGGGGTCCAGGCCGGCCGGCATCGGCTCGGCGTTCGGCATGGGGACCAGCGCATAGTCCTTGATGGTAAAGCCGCCGTCCAGGGTGAAGTGCATTTTTCCCACGAAGCGGCCGTAGCAGCCGGTCTGCACGATGAACGTGTCGCGCACCTTCAGAGGCGTCTCCAGCAGCGTGTGCGAGTGGCCGCCCACGATCAGGTCAATGCCTTCCACCTGCTCGGCGATCTTGCAATCCGTCTTGTAGCCCGAATGGGACAGCAGCAGCACCATATCAGACTCCGCGCGCATCTGACGCACCAGGTCGGGCAAGAAATCAAACGGCCGCGAGAAGCGGAAGCCGAACAACCACTGCCACGGCGAGCCGTCCAGGTATTGCACCGGCGTCAGCCCTATAATGCCGATGCGGCGGCCGCCCATCGAGCGAACCAACGTGGGCCGCCACATCCCCTCCGTGCCGCGGCGCAAATCGACCACGTTGGCGCACACGAAGGGATGCTTTACCTGCCGAAAGCGCCGGCCCAGCACGCTGCGCAAATAATTGAACTCGCGATTGCCAAAGGCTTGCGCGTCGTAGCCCACTGTGTTCATCAAGTCGAGAATCGGCTCGTGCAGGTGAAACACCGTGTTCGAGCCGCGAATCGCGTCACCCGCGTCCAGCAGCAGCGTCGACCCGTCGCGCGGATACGATTCCAGATAGGGAAACACCGTGCGCCGATCGTGCATGTCGTTGGTATGCAGCAGCGTAAGGTCGCTGGACACAGCGGACGGTCAGCCCTCCGTGGCGGGCTGGGCGTTCTCCTGTTTCTTGGGAGGCACCGTCTCAGCAATCTCGGGCGCCCCATCCTCGTCGGATACGTCCTGCTCCGCCGACTCCACCCTCTTCGGCACAACCGGCGCCGGCTTCCCCACCTCGCGCAGCACCGGCGGGGCCTTGCTCTGTGCGTACAGCGCCAGCGGCCGCAGCCCGAACAGCAGGAACCCGGTGGCCACGGCGCATCCTGCCGTCGCGCCCATGATCGGGCCATTCCCTCCGCTCTTCGCACCGACCCAGTATCCACCGACCGTCAATACCGCCAGCAGCATCCACACGAACCACTGCGCGCGCACCGACAAAAAGAGGCTCTTCGAAAGGCTCAACCCCATCATCGCGCCAAGCACAGCGCCCAGCACGCCGCCGGCCACGTTTCCCTCGGGCGCGCCAAAGGGCACCTGACTGAACCCAGTCAGGCCGCCGCACACGAACCCGGTGAACGTCAATCCCACCTCGAGATCGCGCTCCTGCTCCCGGGCCAGCGGCGAAGTCGGCAGGCCGGTCCTGCTTTCCCCAGATACCGGAAGCGCGGGGGCCAGCCGCGGCGGCGACGGCGGCGAAGCGGGCGGGGCGGCGGCGCGCGGCGTGGGCGCGGGGCGCCGGGGCACGTTCTTGCGGGGCTTCTTGCTTGACATGGCTAGCTCAGCGGGCCGCGAAGCAACAGCAAGACGGCCTCCAGGGCATCGGCATGCGCGGGCATGCGAGCCATCATATAAATGCACATCGCTGAAAACAGCCCGAGCGTGTGGATTTCCGCACGTTGAATCGCACGCCAGTCAAACTGGCCCTCCGCGTTGGGATACGGCGTCGGACGGGGAAGCAGGCGCGGCACGTGGCGACAATATTCCTCATAGGGATTGCCGAAGGTGCGTGCCAGATATTCCTCTTCAAGCGGGATGATAATACCGGCGTACACCAGCCCGTAGCTTGCCACGGTCACCAGCAGCAATAAAACCCGCAGTCCCCAGCCGATGCCACCGACAGCAATGATCAAGAATCCGAGCGCGGTGATGAAATTTCCGATATACAGGGGATTGCGCACGTACGCATAGGGCCCCGCCGTCACCAGGCGCGGCGCGACCACCTTGCGCATGCGCGTGGTGACTCCGGAATAGCCCACGCCCCAGATGCGCAGCGCCTCTCCGGAAAGCGCCACCAGCAGCCCGAGCACAAAGCTGGTGATGGTCGGCTGGCAAAGCCACAGCGCCAGCACCGCGGTCGGAATCAACACGTATCCACGCCAGCGAAAAACCCACTGCCTCACGCGGATTCCTTCCCTTCGGTAAGGTATGCCGTCCCGGTCGGAAGGCTTCGCGCCTCCAGGCGCGGGCCCGCCGCAAGTATCACGTCCGCGATGCGATCCGAGGCGCCGCCACTGCCCATCAATGAGCGCAATTCGCGTCCAATTTCCTCGCGACGCTCGGCGTCCAGCAGCAGGTCCGCCGCAACCCGGGAAATTTCTCCAGGCTCGTGCTCCACGCGCACCTCGGGCACGATCTCGCGCTGCGCGATCACGTTGGGCAGCGCGACGTAGCGCACCTTGCGCAAGATGCTCCGCAAGAACTCGCGGCGCACCAGCGAGGCCATGGGCAGCGCGCCCAGCAAGGAGGCGACGCCGCCGCGCGGAATGCGCGCGCGCCACGACATGGCCACCACCATCGGGCGTCCCAGGCAGGCAATTTCCGCGGTATTGGTGCCGGGAATCGTCAACAAGAGATCGGACTGGTTCATCAAGTCGTATTGTTGTTTCTGCAAAATCGGAATGTGCAGGCCCTCGCCGGTGACGATGGCCAGGCCGCGCTTCCCCTCTTTGAGCTCGCCGCGACTGCCTTCCAGGTAGGGCGGCGGCAGCGTGCGCAGGCATCCGCGCAGCTCGTCGGTGGTGAGAAACGGCGACAGGCCCAGCGCGAACTGCGCGTCGCCAACCTCCCGGGCCAGATCCTCGGCAACCCTGAGGAACACCGAGAGGCTGGCCTGCACGTGATAGAGGCGGCTGCCGGGGAACATCCCCACCAGGGGACGGTCGGCCGACAGCCCCCACGAATCCAGCGCCTCTTCGCGGGACAGCGAGGGACGAACCCCTTCCACCATCAGGTTGCCCACCACCGTCACCTGGGAGGCCGGGACGCCCGCCGCGACCAGCGCGCTCTTGGTGCGCTCGTCGGCCACGCAGACGGTCCGGAAGTATTTTCCCCAGGACGAGGGGCGATCGGTGTAGGCCACGGCCGGGAAACCCAGCTTGCGGGACATCATCATGGCGTGCCAGTAATCGCCCCCCAGGAAGACGACCACCCCGCTGGGGGCGGGGCGGTAGCGGGAAGGCATTCCCATCAGGTGTCCGAGAAACTCTCTGGGGGAGAGAACCAGGTCGATGCCCGGAAATCCGCCGGCGATCTCGGCCTCTCGACCGCTCGCGTAGGGACAGGGCACCAGGGTCACGATGATGCGGATCGAGTCCTGCGCTTTCTTGCGCAGCTTTTCGACCGTGACCTTGACCCAGGAAGAAAGCTCGCCTGGACTATTGGTGATGATGACGACGTCCATGGCCGAGGAACGCTTTCTCCCAGATGTGATGCGCGACCCGGTCTACCACCCCGGGAGCGCCGAGTTGCTTCTTGACCCTGAAAAGATCCTCCTTCATTTTTTCACGCCGCGCGCCGTCGGGCAGAAGCGCTTCAGCCTCGGCCACAATCCGCTCCGGACGGGCTTCATCCTGGAGCAATTCCGGCACGATCGCCTCGCCCACCATCAAATTCGGCAGCCCCATGAACGTGAAATCCTTGATAAAATACGGCGCCAAAAACCAGTCCACCCGGGTGAGCCGGTAAATCAGGACCATGGGCACGCCGAGGAGCGCGGCTTCAAGACTGGCGCTCCCACTCGCCATCAGCACCAGATCGGACGAACCCATCGTCTCGGTGCCCTGCCCCTGAATGACGGTGAGCGGCAGGTCGTCCGCGCCGTGTTTGCGCAGCGTGTCGCGGACCAGCCCGGCCAGCCCGGGCATCGCGATGGGCACCACAAAGTGGAGCCCCGGATTGCGCAGCGCCAGCTGCCGCACGCTCTCCAGCAGCACCGGCGTGAGCATGCGGATCTCGTTGGCACGGCTGCCAGGCAATACCGCGACGATTTTCTTGTCGAGAGGCAAAGCCAGCCGCTGGCGCAACTCGGCGGGCGTGCCCGGCGAGGGCATGTCGGCCATCGGGTGCCCGAAAAACGCCACCTCTCGGCCCGCCTTGCGGTACACGTCGGCGGTGAACTCGAATGTCGCCACTACGTGATCCACCGCGTCCGCGATGCGGCGCGCGCGCTCCACGCTCGGGCTCCAGGCGGAGGGAGGAAAGTAGTACGTGGTGGGAATTCCCAGCGATCGAGCCAGCGGAGCCAGCCGCATGTTGAAGCCCGGCGCATCGATCAGTACCACGTGGTCGGGCCGTTCATCGCGGATGATGCGCTGCACCCGCCGGTAGAGCGACAGGAGCAACGGGTACTTCAGCACCACTTCCCACATCCCGATGAACGACAGGCAGGTGCTGTCCTGAACGACGCGCGCCCCCGCCGCCCGCATGCGCGGACCGCCCACGGCCACGATGTCCAGGGCGGGGGCGATGCGCTTGAGCGCCGCGACGAGGTTCGCGCCCTGCAGATCCGCGGACGCTTCGCCAGCCAGAATCAACAGCTTCAGCCCGGCTCCACGGGCGCAATCAGGCTCGGTCAAGAGGCTCGACGCGACTACTCTTCGTCGCCCTCGCTCTCGCCACGGAGGACGCGGCCGTTGCCGTTCTTCTCCGCCATGCGGATGAGCACGCCCATGCGCGACTTCGTCTCCATGAAGCGAATAAGGTGCGCCACCTCGGCGCCGTCCGGCACCTGCTCGCGCACCGCTTCGATGGCCTCGCCCAGGTTCATCCCGGAGCGGGTCAGCAGCCGATACGCGCGCCGCAGGTCCGTGCGCACGCTCGACTTCACCCCGCGCCGCTTGAGTCCGATGCTGTTGATCTCATAAATGCGCGCCGGCTGGCCGTCCACGATGCTAAACGGAGGGATGTCCTTGATGACCTTGGCCGCGCCGCCCACCATCGCCATGGTGCCCACCCGCACGAACTGGTGGACGCCGGCGTATCCGCCGAACACGACGAAGTCCTCGACTTCCACGTGGCCCGCGAAGCCCACATAGTTGGTCATGATGATGCCGTTGCCCAACTTGCAGTTGTGCGCCACGTGGGTGTATGCCATCAGCATGTTCTCGTTGCCCACGATGGTGGCACCCATGTGGTTGAAGGCGCGGTTGATGGTGGCGTATTCGCGGATGATGTTGCGGTCGCCGATGTGAACCCAGGCCTCCTCGCCCTTGTAGCGGAAATCCTGAGGCTCGGTGCCGATGACCGCGCCCGCGTAAATCTCGTTGTCCTTCCCGATGCGCGTCCAGCCGTCAACCACCACGTGCGCGCCGAGCCGCGTGCCGTCCCCAATCGTAACGTGCGGGCCGATGACCGAATAGGGCCCCACCCGCACGTTCTTTCCAAGCACCGCGTCGGGGTGAACTTGCGCGGTGGGATGAATGTCGATCAAGACCGGCTGCGTCGTACTCACGAGAGGGTAAACTCCTATCCGGCGATGGCCACCCGGGCACGGGCGAAGGCCGCCTTGTTGTCGACGATCTTCATGGATTTCACGGCCTGGATGGCCAGCTCAAGAGCCCGCTTGCCGTCCTCGCCGGACACCAGCGGCGTGCGGTTGTTGACCACGCACTCCGCGAAGTGCTCCAGTTCCAGGCGGAGCGGCTCCTCTTTCTTGATGGGGATGTACTCCGGCGGATTGGTCTGCTTCTCGTTGTCCGGCGTGAGGATGGCCAGTGTCTGGTTGATGAAGTCGAGGCTCAGCGTGCGGACGCTGTCACCCTCCTCCTCCACCACCTGGAGGTGGCGCAGGCGCTCGCCGCTGATGCGGCTGGCCAGCAGGTTGGCCACGCAGCCGTTGCGGAAGCGCACCTGCACCGACGCCAGGTCTTCATGCTCGGAGTACAGCGAACGACCCAGGGCGGTGACCTCCTCGACGTGATCGTCGACCAGATTGAGGAGGATGTCCAGATCGTGGATCATCAGGTCCCAGATGACCCCCACGTCGGTGTTGCGCCGCGAGGGATAACTGAGGCGGTGCGACTCCACGTAGATGGGATTCTTCACGATCTGCTTGAGGAGCGACACCGCGGGGTTGAAGCGCTCGAGGTGGC